>JBGSHH010000118.1:0-7464 GCA_041752355.1 Pirellulaceae bacterium
GTAACGCCTCCTATTGCAGGTGTTCGTCGAACCATTGAATTGTGCGACGGGCGATGCGGCCGTCGTAGTCGAGCCAGATACCAAAGTGGCCGGTATCCGGTACGAGTTCGAGTTCTGCAATTGCCGGCGCGGCGTCGCGAATGCGGACGCTATTCTCCGGCGGTACCACGAGATCATCTACGCCATGTAGCAGCAACACGGGCGCTTGCACATGGGTAATCGCTCGTATGGCGTTGGCATCGCGAGGATCGAATTCACCGCGTCGTCCCGCCTCGTTCAGCATCTCTTGGTAGTCGGCGTCACGCAGCAAATGCCCGACGCCGGGAAGAATGGTCCGAACATAGTGCGGCAGTTCATCTTCCGCGGTGGCGAAAGGGGCGGTCGCGACCAGCGCCGCCACTCGCGTATCCAGCGCCGCCAGAAGAATTGAAGTTGTCGCGCCGTAAGAGTAGCCAAAGACGCCGAATTGACCGGCAAGCAGTCCACGCGCCTCGACCTCATCCATCACGTGCGATAGATCACGAGCTTCTTGCACGCCGAAAGTCAGTGTCTCCCCGGTCGATGCTCCATGCCCGCGCAAGTCTACCAACACCACGCGATAACCGGCCCCGATTAGCTCCCTGCCGATCCCTCGCATCCATAGCCCTTGGGCGCGAATGCCATGCACTACGAGGATCGTGCCGCAAGGTTCGACAGTGGGATCCGGGGGATCAATGACGGAAACCGCGATCTCGACGGGTGAAGTTTGACTTACGGGAACATAGAAGCGTTCCCGAATTCCCATCACGGGTGAAACGCCTGGCAAATCTTCGACGCTACCCACGAGCGGATTGAGCCGATTGGGAGTGCTGACGATTGCTTCGGTGAGCAGTGGCGCGCAGCCAATTTGACATACCAGCAGTAACGCTGATAGTCGAATCGACCAGAATGCCACGGCTCTTTTCATGCTGGGGCTTGTACTCTTGGCAGGTGTAGGTCGTCAAGAACAAGCTGGTAGAACGTCCTGTCGAGAGATTTCCAAAAAGAAAACTGCGATTGGCACGCCGCTTGCAAGGTTCTTTCATCGCAACCTTGATTCAAGGCACAGCCAAAGCTTGACGGGGCCAGAACAGAGAAGCAGGCCAACGATTGGGGCCGGCCACGAAGAGGCCAACTCCAGGAACAAAGCTTTGGCGAGAAATAAGGCTGATTTGCGGCCGGGACCCGCAAATTAGACTTGTGCGTCGGGACAGGAGAGGCACCTCGGTCCAGAGAATTGAGGCGAGATGAGGGAGCGACAGCTGCGGTTGTCGCAGAAGCACAGGCGAGTTGGGGACCTGCGTGACCAGGGGTTCCCAACTCGCCTGCTTCATTTTGATGTAGCGTTTTAATACACCTGTATTATAATGACACACATTCATCGCATAATGGCGTGCCAATCGGCATGATCGGGAGAGGCCCGGCATATTTTTCTCATTTTGAGCCAAAACGGGTGCTTCAGAATTAAACAGTTAGCAGATGTGCTTTCCCGACAGACATCGAGAAACGCGTCCAAAGCCCTGGGGGGCGTTCCCACTAAATTCGCCAAAAATCTAGCTGTGAAGCGAATCCGCATCGAGTACATTTAGCACTTGAGTGCGTTTATCTTTGCAGAGGCACTTAAGTCTGCCGGTGAAAAGTCTATTCCACACCGGCAATTTCCGCCTTACGAGGAAGCCATGCGTCTAGTCCTATCTCCATTTGCTCGCTCGCTCTCGATTTTCGCCCTGGCGATGCTGGCGGTCGTTATCGGCTCATCGCAGACATGGGCGCAAGCCGATGCACCGGCACCCGCTGACTTTAACATTCCTCAAGTTCGCTTCATCAACGAGCGCATTCGTGCCGTTCAGAGCGACTTCAAAATGACGATGTCCCCTGCCGCCAACGATGGCGAGTGGTGCCGTCGCGTTTATCTGGACATCATCGGTCGCATCCCCAGCGTTACCGAGTTGAACGCGTTTGTCAGCAGCACGGAACCAGACAAAAAAGTCAAACTGGTCAACGAGTTGCTCAACGACGACAAATACACCGAGGAATATGCTCGCAACTGGACCACGATCTGGACGAATGTGCTCATTGGCCGCGTTGGCGGCACAGAAGAGAACACCTTGACCAGTCGCGAAGGCATGCAGAAGTATTTGCGCGACTCGTTCGCTCGCAACAAACCTTACGACACCATGGTCAAGGAGTTGGTCACCGCAACAGGCATGAGTTCGCCGGGCGCTGCCGGTTTCAATGGTGCCGTCAACTTCTACACGATGAAACTCGAAGAGAACGGCGCGCAAGCCACCGCTCAAACGGCCCGCGTATTTCTCGGCATGCAAGTGCAATGCACGCAGTGTCATAACCATCCGTTCAACGAATGGAAGCAGCGCAAGTTCTGGGAACTCAACGCCTTCTTCCGTCAAACGCGCGCCCTGCGAACTTTTGTGGCTGGCACACGCGATGTCGCTTCGGTCCAGCTCATCGATCAGGACTTCGCTGGCGAAGGTGGCAATCCGAAAGAGGCGGAACTGTTTTACGAACTGCGCAACGGCCTGATGAAAGTCGCGTTTCCAACATTCGTGGATGGAACGGAAGTCGGCAAGAGTGGCTTTGTCTCGGACGTAAATCGCCGCCAAGAACTCGCCAAGCTGATCATCAATTCGCCCAGCATGGATCAAGCCATCGCCAATCGCACCTGGCAACATTTCCTCGGCTACGGCTTCACCAAGCCTGTCGATGACATGGGTCCGCACAATCCTCCTTCGCATCCGGAACTGCTGGAATACCTGGGCAAAGAACTCCGAACCAACAGCTTCAACCTGAAAGAACTCGTGAAGTGGATCGCGTTGAGCGAAGCCTATGGTGCCTCGAGTAAAGCCACAGGCAGCAATAAAGGCGACGACCCACAGTTGGGCGAGACGCCTAAGTTCACCCACTTCTATCTCCGTCAGATGCGAGCGGAAGAACTGTACGAATCCCTGCTCGTCGCGACCCAAGCGCACAAGACCTCGCGTAGTTACGAAGAGCAAGAGAAGATGAAGCGTGAATGGCTCTCGCAATTTGTCGTGGCTTTCGGCACCGATGAACTTGATGAAGCCACTACGTTCAATGGTTCCATTCCGCAAGCATTGATGATGTTCAATGGTGATTTGATCAAGCAAGCGACCGACATCGAGAAGGGAAGCTTCCTGGGTAAGATAGCCGCTAGTTCACTCAAACCAGCCGACAAAATCACCTATTTGTTCGCGGCGGCACTCGCTCGCAAGCCAACTACACTCGAATTGGAAGCCGCCAACAAGCTGCTAGTCGCTCGCAAAGGCGATTCCGCCGCAGCCTTGCAAGATATGTGGTGGGCCGTGCTCAACAGCAACGAATTCATTATGAATCACTAGTTGCGGATGATAGAACGTCGCAGGCCGGATTCGTCCTGCTTGTTTTGCAAAACACAATTTTTCAGATTTCCATCGCCAGTGTGCCTTGGCACACCTTTTAACTCCGGGAGACTTCACCCATGTTCGCTTCGGTACCCCAAGGCATGAGCCGCCGCCATTTCATGCAACACATGGCAGGCTCGTCGGCGATGGCAGCCACTGCATTGACCGTCGGCCAAACACTTAAAACGCACGCCGCTGACCTCAAGGCCCGCGGCAAGGCTGCCATCTTGTTGTGGATGAGTGGTGGACCTTCGACGATGGACATCTGGGATCTCAAGCCCGGTTCGGCGACTGGTGGTCCCTTCCGTCCCATTGCGACCAGTGGCGACGTCCAAATCAGCGAGCACATGCCGTTGATGGCCAAGCAGATGCACAACATGGCGATCATTCGCAGCATGAGCACTCGCGAAGCTGATCACGGTCGTGGCCGCTACTACATGCATACTGGCTACGTGCCTAATCCGAATATCGAACATCCCAGCTACGGATCGGTACTCGCTCACGAGTTGATCGATCAACGCCCCAATCTGGAAATCCCCCCGTTTGTTTCGGTTGGTGGTGGCAGCGTTGGCCCTGGCTTTTTGGGCATGAGTTGGGCTCCGTTTGTGGTTGGCAGCAATGGCCAGGTCCGCAACCTACAAATGGGTTTGGACCAAGGCCGCTTGTTCCAACGCATGGAAGCCTTGGCGCTCATCGAGCGTGGCTTCGTGGCGCAGAATCGTGGCTCGGCTGCAACTGATCACGCCAAGATCCTCGACAAGACCTTGTCGTTGATGACCAGCAAGCAAATGGACGCCTTCAAGGTCAATCAAGAACCGAAGGAAGTTCAAGATCTGTATGGCACCTCGGGCTTTGCCAAGGGCTGTTTGATGGCTCGCCGCCTGGTTGAAGTGGGCGTGCCGTTTGTGGAAGTGGACCTCGGCGGCTGGGACAATCACGCTGGCATCTTCCCAACCTTGCAGAACACCAAGTTGCCAGAACTGGACAAAGCGATGGCCGCCTTGACCGCCGACTTGGAACAGCGCGGCATGCTGCAAGACACCGCCATCATTTGGATGGGTGAATTCAGCCGTACGCCACGCATCAATGGTGGTGCTGGACGCGATCACTGGGCTCGTTCGTGGAGCGTGGTTGTCGGTGGTGGCGGCATGAAGGGGGGCATCGCGGTGGGTTCGACCAACGCCGATGGCACCAGTGTCGAAACAGAACCATACACCTCACAAGACGTGATGGCCTCGGTTTGCAAGGCGTTGGGCATTTCCCTGGAAACCACCTTCACCAGCCGTAGCGGTCGTCCGATGAAGATCGCCAATGGCGGTAAGGTCATCAAGGAACTATTCGCCTAAACTGAGGGACGGGCTTCCTGCCCGTTCCTATTTATGGCGATTGAAATTGTCATCGTACGGGCCAAAGATCCACTCCTTTGGCCCGTTTTTTATCGGTTTCATCCTTAATTGCGGCAAACTTCCTCGGCAGGATCGTTGCCCCTAAATCGTTGGCGTATAATCGCTTAATACTCGCCTGAGGGCGTGTCCCCAGGAAGTGAGTACTTTTCCTTTCCCCGCTCGCTATTGTGTTAAGGCATGACGACGGGTCCCACGCCATCGGTGACCGGCTTTGATCCTGTCCGACTGATTGAAAATCATCAGGCGGGAGTGTGGCGCTACCTACGAGCGCTCGGTTGTGATGGTGCCTTGGCAGAAGACCTCACGCAAGACACCTTCCTGGCCGTGCTGCAAAAGCCGTTTCAAGACTACAACCCCGCCGCCACGGCAGCTTACCTGCGCAGAGTCGCCTACAACCTTTTTATCAGCCACCAGCGACGATCTGGCAAAGTCATCGCTGTGGAGAATGTCGAAGATCTGGAAGTGCAGTTTGCGGAGTGGGCTACCGACGATAATGGTGAGACCGCTCTGGAAGCTTTGCGAGGTTGCCTCGAACAACTGGGTGAACGAGCACGCTGGGCTTTAGAGATGCGGTTTCGCGATGAACAATCGCGCGGCAGCATCGCGGAAGCCTTGGAGATTTCCGAACACGGAGCGAAAAACCTGATGCAGCGCGCCAAACAACAGCTGCGCGACTGTGTGGAACGCAAGATTAAACATGACTGACGATCGCGACCCTATCCTCGATGCCTATCTGGGCGAAGCGCTCGGCGGACAAACTCCGCCCGACCTCTCCTCGCGCATCTTGCAGGCGTGGGCGGCGGCCGGTCATGATCCAGCAAACATTGACGCACGCTGGCTGGCTGCTTTGCAAGGCGCGCCCATCCCACCACCGATCGCTGGCGAGACTCCGTGGGTGGAACCGGTCGCTCCACCTGTGCAAGCTCCCATCTATATGAACGGGCATTCGTCGTTGGCAGAACCGCCGCTAGTTGATTCGCCCCAGGTTCCGGTTGTGACGCGGGCGGCACGTCGCGAATCGCCTAGTCGTTCGGCCCGTCGGAACAATGCGCAATGGCTCACCACGGCATTGGCAGGCGGGGCGCTCGCGATTGGTTCGGCGATCACGTATTACGTCGTGCGGGATCAGTTTGGCCCAGCACCAATTGCTGTCGCGCCGCACGACAATAACACGACGAAGAAATCGAACCAAAACAACGCGAATATCGCGTCGAACAACAACGCCCCACATTTGCCTGTTCCGCCGCGCAATAACAATAACCTCGTTGCCATACCGCCAGCGTTTGAAACCGATCCACCACCCAAGTTTGTCGTCTCCGAGCCTCCTTCCGCTTGGAAGAACCTGGCAGCATCGTCCGACCAAGAGATCGTCTCGTTCGTAAGCGATTCGCTGCATGCTGCATGGCAAGCGAACAAGGTGAAACCATCCGCGCCGGCGACGGACTCCGAGTGGTGTCGCCGTGTTTACCTGCGATTAATCGGTCGCATTCCGACGGTGGAGGAGCTTTCCTCGTTCACCGCTGATCCCTCCGCCGATAAACGTACCGCATTGGTCGATCGCCTGCTGTTCGACAAGCAGTATGCTGCCGAGTTCGCCAGTTTTTGGGCGACACAGTGGAGCAACACGCTGATTGGTCGTAGCGGCATGCAAGGTGAAGATCAGGATGTAAGCGCGTTGGGCTTGCAGCAGTATCTGAAAGACTCTGTCGCGGCCAACAAGCCGTACGTCAAGTTGGTCTATGAACTCTTGTCCGCCACAGGCTCGAACAAGCCGGGCACGCCGGACTTTAACGGTGCGACGAACTTCCTGCTCGCTAGTCAGAACGAGAAGAACACGCTCGCGACCGCGCGGGCCACGCGCATTTTCCTAGGGCAGCAATTGCAGTGCGCACAATGCCATAACCATCCCTTCAACGATGCCACACAGCATCAGTTTTGGGCGATGAATTCGTTTTTCCGCCAAATGAAAGCGCGGCGCGATCGAGACACCGGCGCGACCAAACTCGTCAACACCGATTTCCACGGTGAGACTGGTAATACCGAAGAGGCGGATGTCTTCTATGAGTTGCGAAATGGACAGATGAAAGTCGCCTATCCGCAATATGCCGGCATCGAACTTCCCAAGAGCGGTTTGGTGAGCGAAGTGGATCGCCGACAAGAATTGGCTCACTTAATCGCCAGTTCCGATGATGTGAGTCGCGCTGCGGTGAATCGTATGTGGGCACACTTCCACGGCTATGGCTTCACGCAACCTGTCGATGACATGGGCTCGCACAATCCACCTTCCCAACCCGAAGTGCTGGAGCGCCTGGCAAGGGAATTCAAAGCGCACAATTACGACACCAAGAGCTTGCTCCGTTGGATCGCGCTCTCCGAGACGTTCGGTTTGTCGAGCAAGATCGATCCTGCCAGCATGGTTGCCGATGCGCCGGAACTCGGCACTGCGCCATTGTTCAGTCGCTACTACACGCGGCAAATGCAGGCGGAAGAACTCTATGACTCGCTGGTCGCCGCCGCTGACATTGCCAAGCGCGGTGGCACACCTGACGAGCAATTTAAAGCGCGGCAGGCGTGGCTGGGGCAGTTCACGCAATCGCTCAAGACTGACGAGGGGGACGAAG
>JBGSHH010000119.1:0-6178 GCA_041752355.1 Pirellulaceae bacterium
GCGCCCGCCGACCATGCCTGTAGGCTGGCCAGGACATTGAGCGATGTCAGGCCTGTTCCCACCGTCGCCAAAGTCGCGTCGGCGCTCGCCAGTGCTTCGACGCCATTGGTTTGCACACCGCTGGCAAGACTGGACCAAGTGGAGGACTCCGTCCAAGCGGCCAACATACGATGCAGATTCAGATTGCTACCCGCGTCGGACGAAACGAGATCCAGGGAGGCCGCTTGAATCGTCGCACCTAAAGGAATTTGGCCTGGGCCGTTTCCAAAAATGTTCGCGAACGATAAGAGACCATGTCGTGTACTCGAGAAACCAGCGGCGCGGGCGGTAATGCTCGTGTCCGAACCAAAGTTGGTAGTGCCCCCGCCTGCGCTGCTGAGGTAGTTGTCCAACGTGCTGGCGTAGCCATCGAACCCTTGTTGAAACGTCACAATCGTCGGTGGAGGACTGACGGACAAATTAACGGTCGCGACGCTTGAACCGCCTTGACCATCGCTCACCGTGTAAGTGAAGGCGTCATTTCCGACGTAGTTGATGGCCGGTGTATAGGTCACCGTGCCATCAGGCTGGATGACGGCGCTCCCATGCGCAGGCGTGGAAACATTGGTGATCGTGAGCGGGTCACCATTAAGATCACTATCGTTGGCCAAAACGGAAATGTTCTTCGCCGCGTTCTTGACGATGCTGACGGAATCGTCGTACGCGTAAGGCGCCACATTGGCACTTACGTAGAACGTTACCGTCAACTTCGGTGGCGTCGCCCCTTCGGAAGAAATAATGTCGACTCCATCGGTGCCGGTGGGCAAGATCGCCCAACCCAGATTCGTCGCGGGATTTGCCGCCCAGGCTTGCAAGCTGGCGGACACATCGAGCGTTATGGTTAGCGGCGTTCCGGAACCGACCGTGGAAAGACTGCTGACATCTGGATTGGCGACCGCCTCAGTGCCGTTGGCTTGCACGCCACCCACCAACGACGTCCAGGTGGAGGTGTCGTTCCAATTCCCCAACATGCGATGCAGGTTGATGATGTTGCCGATATTGGTGAGTTGAATTTCCAGCGTGGCCGATTGGATGCCAAACCCCGTGGGGATTTGCCCGGCATTGTTGCCGAAGATATTGCTAAAGCGCAACAGCGCCTGGGTATCCAGTCCGCTGCCTGACGGCTCATCATTGTCCACTTCAATGGGCGATACGGTGGCATAATTCGTGCCGGCACTGTTCTCCGAGAGGAACGTATCGATGGTGCCAGCATAGCCGTTCTGTCCTTGCTGAAAGACCAGACTCGCCGTCGGCAGGGCGATATTGATGAAGACCGTGGCGCTCGCGGTCAAACCGAGAGGATCGCTGATGGTATAGGTAAAGCTATCGGTGCCGGTGTAGTTGAGGTCGGGCGTGTAGGTGACGGTGTTGTCGGGATTAAGCACCAGCTGACCATGCTCCGCGGAGCCGACTGATTGGATGGTTATCGTGTTGCCGTTGGCGTCAAAGTCGTTGGCCAGAATGGGAATGACAACCGCGGAGTTGATGTTCGCATTCACGCCGTCATTGACGGCGGTCGGCGCGACGTTAACATCCGAGAACGTAACGCGCAAGACAGGAGGAATTCCACCTTGCGCGGTGTTGATTTGCACTCCGTTGGTATTGGTAGGGAGAATCGCCCAACCGTAGTTCGGCGAAGTCCGCCACGCCTGCAGGCTGGCCAACACATCGACGGTAAGTAGCCCAAGCGGGACCGTCGCCGTGGTGACATCGGAGGCAATCGCGGCTTCGGTATCATCGGCTTGAATACCATTGCCCAGCGTATTCCAGGTTGCCGTATCGGCCCAGGGGGTCAACATCCGATGAAAGGCGAGCGCATCACCATTGTTGGTCACATCAAGTTCCAACGTGGCCGAAGTGATGGCGGCCGTGGGTGGAATCTGATTGGCACCTAAGCCAAATAGGTTGTCGAAGCGCAACAAACCGTGGGCGATGGGACCGGCACCGTCCACCAGCACAATCGCATTCGTGCCGAAAGCGGTCGTCGTTTGCGTCCCATCGACATACGTATCCACAGTACTCGCATAACCATTGACACCTTGCTGTAACACAAGGTTCGTCACCGGATTGACTTTAATGAAAACCGTCGCCGTGTCTTCGGCTGTGCCATCTGTGATGGTGTAGGTGAAAGTATCATCGCCGACGAAGCCATTGTTGGGCGTATAGGTCACGGTATTGTTGGCATTGCGCACCGCTGTGCCATTGGATGGAGTGCCCACGGAAAGCACGCTGAGCGTATCCGCATTGAGGTCCACATCGTTGAGCAGAACAGGAATCACCGTTGCTTGGTTCTTGTCCGTCTCCATATAGTCGTCGTGCGCACCAGGTGGTACTGCGCCATTGACAGAAACCGCCACTTTCAGTCGCGGAGGTGAGTTTCCGTCCGAAGAATCGAAGCTCACGCTATTGCCGCCATCGCTGACAATCACCCAACCAAAATTCTCGGCGGGATTGGCCAACCAGGCCAACAAACTGGGTAGCACGTCGACGGTCAACATGCCATTGACGACGCTCGCGACTTGATCGTCCGGCGCGGAAGCGGCTTCGATGTCGTTCAATTGCACGCCAGCGCCCAGCGTGTTCCAAGTGTCGGTATCGGACCACGATTGCAGCATGCGGTGAAAGCTGAGACCACTGCCACCATCGGTCACGAATAGTTGCAACGTGGCGGAACTGATCTCGGCGATATCGGGAATCTGCCAGCCTTCCGTGCCGAAGATCTGGTCGAATCGCAAGAGCGTCTGGCTCACCGGCGTACCATTGCCGACGGTTAGAGAAACATCGAGCGAAGTGTTCGCATCGGGTGTCGAATTGCGCAAATAGGCGTCGACGGTGCCACGATAGCCGCAACCACATGACAGCGCGCACCCTTCACAGCCCTGCTGAAACACCAGATTGACCGTGGGCAACACGATATTCACCGTGACCATCGCCGAGGCGGTAAAGCCGGTGCCGTCGTCGATCGTGTACATGAACGTATCGACGCCGATAAAGTTAGTATCAGGCGTATAGGTCAGTGTTTTATTAGGATTGATGATGACCGTGCCGTGCGCAGGCGTCGTCGTGGAGGTGACCGTTAGTGGATCGTTGTTGGGATCGGAATCGTTCGCCAAGACCGCGATCACCGCAGAAGCATTGGGATTGGAAATGATCGAGTCGTTTAGCGCGACCGGCGGGGCGGGATCGACTTCGTTGAGATAGTACGTGACGACCAACTTAGGCGGCGTCGCCCCTTCGGCAGATTGAAAGACTAAACCATCGTCAGCGGTTGGTGGCAAAATGGCCCAACCGAAGTTGGCCGAAGGATTCGCTTGCCAGGCCTGTATCGAAGCCAAGACATTCACACTGCCGATGCCATTGGTCGTATTGAACCTGCCAATGGCGTCGGTGGCCGAGACGGCTTCCAGATTGTTCGCTTGAATGCCGGCACCGAGCGAATCCCAGGTGGCGCTGTCGGTCCAATCGCTAGCCATGCGATGAAACTCGTTGTCCACATTCGACGCATTCGTTACGTACAACTGCAATACAGCCGATTTAATCGTAACGTTAAGTGGAATCTGTCCTGTGCCACTACCAAATATATTATCAAATTTTATTAACGCTTGCGCCTGCGTATTCGTGCCGTTGGTAGCGAGATCCACGTTCAGCGTGGTGGCAAGGGAATTGTTGGTGGTGGCGGCATTCTGCTGAATGTAGGTATCGGACGTCCCTAGATAACCATCCGCGCCTTGTTGAAACGATACGGTCTCGCTGGGGATGGGGGGCGGCGCCGCGTCCTTGGTGATGACGAACTGGTCGATCGTTTCGCCGTTGTCCGCAGCGATGTACTTCAAGGTCAACGTATTCTGCGTCACATCGACTTGAGTGAAGCCGAATTCCGAAAGACGCCCCGTAGGCGAAGTGGAGTTCGATTGCGAAAAACCAGCGGCCACAAAGGGAAACTGGGTGTAGTCGCCCGTGCGCAAGTCCTTACCGCCAGCACCCGAAACCAACTGGGGCAAACCATCCTCGGTGTAGAAGTAATTGTATTGACCGCGATCAACGAATTCTTCCGTGCATCCGCCGTTGCACGACTGCCCAGTGAGAGGATAGGTCCAGGCATACGTATGCGAATGTCCCGTCATGAACAAATCGACGCCGGCACCGTTGAGGCGACTGACGACTTGCTGGTAATAGTAATCGTTGGCACTTTCGCCTTTGTCGGGTGTTCCCGCCACGGGATGATGACCATACACGATCTTCCACTTGGCGGTGGAAGCGTTGAGATCCGCCACGACATAGTCCAGCATCGCGTTGAGTGCCGAGGCGCCGCCGGTGAAGGCTTTGTCCGTATCGAACGTGACAAAATGCACGTCGCCATAGTCAAACGCAAAGCTATGCTCGGTGGCTGTTGGCAGCGCACTACCGTTGGTCGCCAGAGTCGGAGCGGTGGCGGGTGCCGTTACGCCTGCGACGGGAATCGGCACCGAATAAAGCTGCGACGACGGTGCCGCGTTGCTGGTGAGGTTATCGTGGTTTCCCAGGCCCAAGTAGTCGATATGCGAAGCCATCCACGTGGCGGCTTCGGGATTGACAACGGGATCAAAACGCGCGTCAGACTCCGTATGGGAACCGCTATCGTAAACGTTATCTCCCAGCAGCACGACAAACGCCGGATCAACCGCATTGATGCGCGCTTGCACCTGCCGGAAACCGGCGGCGCTGCCGCTGGCCGAGTCGCCATAGGTGGCGAACGTGAAGTCGGTGGTATCGCCTTGAATCAGTCGCGTCCGAAAAGTGGCGGCGAATTGCCGGATCACCACATCACCTTGGCGATGAAAGACGCGATATTCGTATACGGTGTTCCAATTCAGACCGGTAATACTAGCGGCATGCACGATGCGTCCACCGACCCCGGTATTGATCGTGGGATTGATCGTGCCATTCTGCCAGGCGGCATTGGAACCCGCGACGCGATATTGAACCGTAAAGCTATCTTGCGTGCCGCCTAAACCGGCGACCGTTTCCCAGATCAAATCGACGCGATCGAGTTCACCGCCTGCGTAATTCACCACCGTGCTATTGACGACGGCACTGGTGAGTGGCGCATTGCCCGGCTGCAATCGGGGATTGTATTTGATCGCGTACTGCGCAGAAGCAACGACCGTCACCGATTTATTAAAAGCATCGATTGCTTCGTTCGTCGAACTGCGCAGCGCATCGGCGGCAATCGTCACCGATCGTGTGCCCGTCGCCAGATTCGGCAAGGTGAATTCGTAAGTGTCGGCATCGATCGGCGTAAAAGCGGTGGCCGATACGCCATCGACTTTCACATCCGCCGCTTGCACACTGCTCGCGAGCACGGGTGAACTGAAATCAACCAACAGCTTAAAGCCGCCAGAAGAAACCACATCGGCGCCAGCGACAGAAAACGCCAATAACTGTCGGGCTTCTAGCAATTCAAACGTTGGTTGGAGAAACCGGCGGCGATGGCGAGAAACGGCTTGAGCATTGCGACGATGATGGGCACGAAAAGAGGAGGAGGCTTTGCGGATCACACAAATTCCTTTGAGCCAGTGGAGAAGACGACTAGAAGCGTGTGGGGCAGAATAGGCAAGGCGGGTCCATGCTAGACCAACTGTCCCCTGCTCTCAACATAAACTTAACAATTCCGAAAGGTGGAAGTTTCGCTGCAATCGGCACTTCCCAAATATACTATTCCTCAAGGGGGGTAGCTAAATCCTGTTCAACCGTTTTAACCATACGATTCGACAAGTTGACCCCACGCTAACAAATCTTAACATTCCGGCAAGTTTTTTGTTGCGGGTTCTACGGAAAGTAGCTAATCTCGGGACTTGACGGATTATAAGGTTTCCGTTAGCTGGACAATTCCGGCTACCCTGTTACGACTCCTCTAGTCCCCTCTTCCACAAATTGCACCCCTTGTTTGCACTTGTTTGTAACTAGTTTTTCGTAACAACCACTTCATCTATCTGTTTAATTGCTGCGATCTCGGAGAATATCTCATGGCGGCTCGCTCCCCATTCGCCCGTTTCTTTGGTCTTGATTCTTCGCCGCGTCGGCGTCAAGACAAGCGGTCGTTCGCGCTACGTCGTCGGCAGTTTGAAATGCTCGAAGCCCGGCAAATGCTGGCGCTGGC
>JBGSHH010000120.1:0-6112 GCA_041752355.1 Pirellulaceae bacterium
AGGAACTTGACATAATCATCTTGCAACCAATGCTTGCGTTCGCGCAGTGGTTCGCCAGCAATCGCGAAGTAACTCGCCCTAGCTTCGCCCTCTGGCCCTTTGCCATGCAGCAAGTTTTGAAGCCAGGCATGTTTGGCGGTCGAAACACCGGAGAACGGCGGATTGCCGACGATGACATTCCAAGCCGGGCGGATTGGCTTAGCCAGCGTATCGCCAATACTAAGTGGCAGCACAACATCTTCTTCAAAGCGGTAGCCGGTCGCCGCTAATGCCAGCGCGATGCGCACCACTGCCACGAGGGCGGCGTCAGGCAATATCTCGATGCCTCCCAAGCGATGCAAGAAGTTGCGCGCAACAAACTGGTTCCAATCTTCGCACCGCAAGCGATTGGCAAATACACTATGCGCAAATGAAATGGTCTCCGTGAGAAACACACCCGCACCCAGCGCGGGATCGAGCATGCGTACGCGCTCGTCGAGCACTCCCAGCGGCCAGCCGAATTCTTCACGCAGGCAATCGTCGACCGCGCGGACGATGAATCGCACCACCTCCGGCGGCGTATAGTACACGCCGCGCGCCTTTCGCGTAGCGGCATCGAATTCTGTTAGATGCGTTTCATAGCGCGTGGCAAACTGGTCGCCGTCGACATTCGCCTGAGCGAGTAGCGGCTCAAAATCCTCGTTGCCGCTTCCGCCTGCTGCGCGCCACTGGCGATCGATCCAGTCGTGCAGGCGCGGACTACGGCAGTTCATGGGCGTTTGATCACGATCCATCGGCGAAGGCACTCGCCTCCCACAGGCGGACGATGGCGATTACCGTCCCCGCCAATCAATACCGGACAACGAGGCCAGTGCTAGTTGCAAAGCGTGCGTACCGTTGCGACCGAAGCCTTGCGATTGCAGGGCAATATAAAGTTGTTTGGCAAGTGCCAGTCCGGGAAGCGAAAGGCCCATGCGATTCGCTTCGTCCAAGGCGATGCCCATGTCTTTGATGAAATGCTCGACGAAAAACCCCGGATCGAAATTGTTGGCGATGATCCGGGGACCGAGATTCGAGAGCGACCAACTTCCGGCCGCTCCCGGCGTGACCGATTGCATCACCGTGTTTAAGTCGAGCCCTGCACGATGGGCATAGAGCAATGCTTCGCAGACGCCGAGCATGTTGGTCGCGATGAGGATCTGATTGGTCATCTTGGTATGTTGACCTGCGCCAGGTCCACCTTGATGGATGATCGTTTTGCCCATCACGGAGAAACAGGGCGCGACGGCGTCGACGGCGTCTTGTTCGCCACCGATCATGATCGATAAGCGGGCTTCCTTTGCGCCAATATCGCCGCCGGAAACGGGCGCATCGACGCTTTGAACGTCCTTGGCCTGCGCCGCTTTATGAATCTCAACCGCTAACGATGGCTCGCTCGTGGTCATGTCCACGAGGATGCTGCCGGACTTCGCCCCCGCCAACGCGCCATCCTGGCCCAACATGACTTCGCGAACATCACGGGGAAAACCCACGATCGAAAAGACGATATCGCTTTGCTCGGCAACTTTCGCCGGTGAATCGGCCCAGTTGGCACCTTTATCGAGCAACGCTTGAGCTTTAGCAGCGGTGCGGGAATAGACCGTGGCGCTGTAACCGGCGGCGATGAGATGTCCGCACATGCTGCTTCCCATCACACCGGTTCCGATCCAGCCGATGCGCGTCTTGCCAGGTTCCGCCTTGACCACTGCCATGCCAAAATTTCCTTGCGATGCGAGTGAGTTACCAGAAATGTTCGGGGCGATCGAGGATTTCCTTGAGGATGATCGCGTTTCGAATCGACTGAGGCGAACGGAGCAAGTCGGCGAGCACTTGCGAAGACGAAACATATCCGACGGTGGCGGCGGATCCGGCTGTTTCGCCGAGATCTTGATCCTTAAGTGTACTCTTGCCGAGTCGCCCGATTTGGTGATCGAACTTCTGATGCAAATGCGCTTCCAACTTGTCATCAGCCAGCGCCGTTTCCTCGCCTAAGTGCGAGGCGCGATCAGCGAACTGCCGATTGCTAAGATGCTGTGCTACGGATGACGAGACATGCTCAACCACTTCCGCAGACACTATTTCCGCTTCGACCACATCTTGTTGCGGCAAGGAACGGGGACGCGAAGGCGATTGCGATTGTGGGCGAGTCTCCGGCTTGCGCTGCCCTTGCGATTGCTTGCGTCGCTCGGCGGCGCGGCGAATAAATTCTTCGATTTCGTCGGACATAACGCTGCTTTCGGGGTGGGCATCCTCAATTGTGGGAGAAGAGGTTCGCGCGTAACTAAGTCTTCTGCGCTCCCGTCGAGGCACTAGCGCCCGCGATCGAGCGCCGCATTTCAGTATCCGCTTGCACGTTGCGAAGTTTGTAGTAGTCCATGATGCCTAGACGACCCGTCTCGAACGCTTCCGCCATAGCGCGCGGTACTTCCGCCTCCGCGAGCACCAATTCCGAACGGCTCTTTTCAATGGATGCGATATTCTCCTGCTCGGAAGCCACTGCTCTGGCACGGCGACCTTCCGCTTGAGCGCGCGCGACGCGGGTGTCGGCTTCCGCCTGATCGGCTTGCAGTCGAGCACCGACATTCTCACCGACGTCGATATCGGCGATATCGATGGAGACGATTTCAAATGCCGTTTGCGAATCGAGCTTACGAGCCAGTACAGCGCGGGAAATCAAATCGGGGCTTTCCAACACGCGTTTGTGCGACTCCGCGGAGCCAATCGCGCTCACGATGCCTTCGCCGACGCGGGCGATGATGGTTTCTTCCGTCGCACCACCAATCAGCTGATGCAAGTTGGCACGTACGGTAACGCGGGCTTTGACTTTGAGTTGAATGCCGTTCTTGGCGACGGCGTCGAGCGATTTCTTCGGACCATTCTTAGGGGGGCAATCGATCACTTTTGGATAGACACTGGTCTGCACCGCTTCCAGCACATTGCGTCCCGCCAGATCAATCTTGCATGCTTCGCGAAAGGTGAGTTTGACGATCTTCGCTTTGCTGGCGGCGATTAGTGAACGAATCACCTGCATCACATTGCCGCCCGAAAGATAATGCGCCTCGAGCGCCTTGGTAGTCAACTCGGGATCTTCCCCTAGACCAGCTTGGACAGCCATGATTTTGGCGCGGACGATGATATCGGGACGGACCTTGCGAAACGTCATGCCGATCAAATCCCAAATGCCGACATCGGCGCCCGTTAGTACGGACTGAATCCACCAACGGAAGTAGTTGGCAAAGATTGCGAGGATAACCAGGCAGAAGATCAGAGCGAACAGCGCAAGCACCAAGGAGATAATCGCAGGCGCACTAATTTGCTGGCCGAGCAGAAACATACAGAACTCCTGACGGAAAGGACTCCGCACGCGATTTCGCGGCGGATACAGCCTCCTTATATCCCACCCCCACGATGCGTTGTCAAGCAGCGCTCGCATCGTATCCAACACACGCCATCGCGCTGACACTCCCTTTTCCTCTTCGATGCAATGCCAGACCCGGTCGCCTGCCAGCCAAGTCCGAGCGAGAGGGTGCATTGATTTCAAGCCATGCCGTTCCCGCCGTGGGTCTAGCCATTTATAATCGCGGTTTATCCCTCGATCTTAATACGCACTATGCTCACTCCCCCAGCGCTCACGACCAACACGCCGCAACTTGTCGCACTATTGCGCGAGGCTGTGGGATCGGCGAACGTGCTGGCGGCCCACTGCGACTTGGTGGTGTATGAGTGCGACGGTTTCACCATCGAAAAAAACAGTCCGGATGTGGTGGTGTTTCCGCTCACCACCGAGCAGGTAGCGGCGGTCGTCAAGATTTGCAACGTCATGGGGGTGCCTTTTTTGCCTCGTGGGGCAGGTACCAGTTTGGCTGGGGGATGCTTGCCGATCGGCGGCGGTGTGATGATCGTGCTGACGCGGATGAAGGAAATCGTCGAGATCAATCTCCGCGATCGCTACGCCGTCGTGCAGCCCGGAGTCGTGAATGTGTGGCTTACTAACGCGCTGAAGGGATCGGGTTTACACTACGCGCCTGATCCATCGAGCCAAGGTGCCTGCACGATCGGCGGTAACGTCGCGACGAATTCCGGCGGCCCCCATACGTTGAAGTATGGTGTGACGGTCAATCACATTCTTGGAGTCGAAGCCGTCCTGGCCGATGGGCGAATCGTGCAATTCGGCGGGCCTTGCGAGGATGCACCTGGCTTGGATCTCGTGGGGGCAATTGTCGGCAGCGAAGGCACGCTAGCGATTGTCACCAAAGTCTGGTGCCGACTCACGAAGAATCCCCAAGGCGTGCGGACGATGCTCGGCATTTTTGATTCCGTCGACGACGCCACCACCGCCATCAGCGAAATCATCGGCGCTGGTATCGTGCCGGCGGCGCTAGAAATGATGGATAGCGGCATCATTGCGGCGCTGGAAGCCGCGTTCCAATTTGGCTTTCCCTTGGATGCCGAGGCGGTGCTGCTGATCGAAGTCGATGGCTTAGAAGCTGGCCTCGACGAGCAGCGCGACAGGATCATTAAACTTTGCCAGCAATGCGGCGCTCGCGAGGTTCGCCTGGCGGCCGATGCCAAAGAACGTCAAAAGCTGTGGAAATGTCGCAAGCAAGCCTTTGGCGCAATCGGCAGACTTAGCCCTAGCTATTGCACGCAAGACGGCGTCGTGCCGCGCACCAAGTTGCCGCACATTCTCAAGTGCATTAGGGATATCGGCGCGAAGTATGAACTGCGGATCGTCAACGTGTTTCACGCTGGCGATGGCAATATTCATCCCATCGTGCTGTTCGATGAACGCAACCTCGAGCAAACGGCGCGCGTGCTGCTGGCCAGTGGGGAGATTCTCGACGAATGCCTAGCTTGCGGCGGGAGTGTGACCGGCGAACACGGTATCGGCGTGGAAAAGATCGCTTTCATGAGCAAGATGTTTACCCCCAGCGATCTGGCGGCCATGGAGCGATTGCGGGGGGCGTTCAATCCAAAGAATAATCTCAGCCCCGACAAGCTGTTGCCGACATCGGCCGGTTGTGCGCATGAACAGAAGAAGCCTATGCGGCGCGCGGCGGTGTAGAAAGTGGGAAGTTGAGCGTGAGCGAATTTGCACCTTTGAATCTGACAGCAACTCAATCGCCGCAAACGCAGGACGATCTTGTCGCGCTGGTCCGTAACGCCTTTATCGAGGGTACGCCGCTCTATCCCATCGGCGGAGCGACAAGTCTGGACTACGGCTTACCTCCCAAGCAGCCTGGAGTGGGTGTGGTACTGACCGAACTCAACCGGTTGGTCGACTTCCCCGCCCGCGATTTAACGGTGACTGTGGAAGCCGGCATCACGATGCAAGTCTTGAGCGATTTGCTAGCAACAGAAGGCTTGCGCCTTCCGATTGATGTGCCGCACCCGGAGCGCGCGACGCTAGGCGGTGTGATCGCGACGGCTTGGAGCGGCCCGAGGCGATTCGGTCATGGTCTAGTGCGCGATGCGGTGATTGGGATTCGCGCGGTCGATGGTCGGGGCGAAGTATTTAATGGCGGTGGCCGTGTCGTGAAAAATGTGGCAGGCTATGACTTCTGTAAATTGCTCACCGGTTCGCTGGGAACGATTGGCATCATCACGCAAGTGACGCTGAAGCTGCGCCCCATCGCGCAGCGAATGGCAGTCGCAATACTATCACTCAATGAGTTGGCTGGTGTGGAACACGTGTTGAGCGATCTGTCGCAGTGCGACATAGCGGCGGTCGCGATCGAACTCTTGGCCAATCCACCGCTGCGCCAATTGGCGATCGTTTTGGAAGGGACGGAGCCGGAAGTCGATTGGTTGATCGCCCAGACACAAGCGTTGGCGGCGCGACACGAAATGGCGTGCTCGCTTCTGGAAGGGACACAGGCCGAGGCGAAACTGCGCGAATACACTGATTTTCCTGCCGCATCCACGCCACTGATGCTCAAAGCAAGTCTAAAGCCGAGCGAGATCGAGAAGTTCATGCAAGGCGTCCTAATGGTCGAGCCCCAAGCCCAGATGCAATCCTCAGCGGGGAACGGCATTGTCTACGTTAAATTCCCTGAGTTCCCTACGGCGGGCTTGTCGCGCACGCTTGTCGGGA
>JBGSHH010000121.1:0-8719 GCA_041752355.1 Pirellulaceae bacterium
TGCGTCGGTCGAGCGAGCCGAGCCTGAGCCGGCAGGAGATGATTTGCAGCGCGGCAGGGATTGAAATGACAGGAACACGCACCATGCAACGATACATTTTCCTCGGTGGCTGCATCTGCATGCTACTGTTTGCCACCGCCCAGCACGCATTCGCCGACGATGCCAAGGTGATATCCGTCGCCGAGGCGATGCATCAAGTGGATAAGGATGTCGCCGTCGAAATGACGGTCAAGTCGAGTCGATTACTCGATTCGGGCGCGTTCTGCTTTCTCAACTCGGCCAAGAGTTTTCAGGAGAAGTCGAACTTCACGATCGCCATCCCCGGCGATGCGTTACCGAAGTTCGCCGACCTCGGCATCGACGATCCCGCGGTCCATTTTCAAGACAAAACGATTCGCGTCTTTGGCAAAGTAACGCTGTATAAAGATCGCCCTCAGATCTTGGTGAATGATCCCAAACGGATTGTGGTGATCACCAAAATAGAAACGCCGCCGAAATAGCCTGCGGGTTAGCGGCTACGCCAGGTGCTGCTTTTTCAACGTTTGCAGCACGCCGAGCAGTGGCTTGGTTTGCCCACCGGCATCGATCAACAGTCCGCTATGCGGCCATTGTCGCGTCTCGGAATCGAAGAATTGATTCCACACCACGCCATGCACGCTTTGCTTGGCGATCAGCATTTCGAGCCAAGGCTTGAGCCACGCCGCTTGCGTCGCTGAAGTAATATTCGGCGTCATCACCGTGGCTTTGGTGCGTCCTTGCGGATCTTCAACCGCACTGCTCGGCGACCGCAATAGCGTCACCAGCGGCACGCCGAGCGAACTCCAACGATCGATCATGCGGCTCAATTCCAGCACGTCGCGCGGCAGCGTTCCACCCGGCGAGTAGCCGATATTCATTTCCATGCCGACGCCTGAGACACCGAGATCGGCGCGCACCAAAGCATCGGCGAAGTGATACGGCGGCAGATCGAGTTCCTCGCGTTGCAAGTACTCGCCCCAGGGCTGATCGAAGCTGATGATGAGGGGCGTGCGTGGATCGGCGCGGCGCACCGTATCGATCGCCAGCACCGCCAGCCGCAGTTTTTGTTCTTCCGAGAGCGCTAAGCCGCCGGGGAGATTTAATCCCGCCGCGCAATGCCAAACTTGCACTTGGCCTTTGTAGCGTTCGACGGTCTTGCTGAGGAAGTTATGCACATAGCCTTGCACGACTTCAAAATCCTCTTCCCACAGGTAGAGCCAATCCGGTAGCGACAGTACATCCAGTCGCAAGAGCGGCCCAGCGATCACCTTGAGCGAGTGTTGCTTGAGCCATTGAAAGTGCTTGTCGGTGTTGGTCCAGAAAAAGTCGCCTTCGGTCGTTTCGATGTCGCGCCACACCAGCGGCACGGCGGCGGCATTGAACGCCGATTGAAACAACTTCGCCCCCACATCCGAAAGCTGTTGCGCAGGCAAAGCGCACGCCGTAAGTGTGGCGAGTTGCGGCGACTGCTCGTGTCGCATGGCCAAGACTTGCGCGGCATACTCGCCGCAGAGGGTGTCGAGCGCTTGCAAGCTGATCGCCAACGATTGCTCGGCTTCGGCCGCCGCCTGCGTTGGATTGCCTTGCCGCGTGGCGGCCAAGGAGAGTAGCGATTGCGCGGCGAGTCGCTCGCTGTGGAACTTCTCGGGAATGGTCAGCCCCATCCCTTGCCAGACGTTGCTTTGATTGCGAATGCGATTGAGCGTGCCGCGGGCGAGTTCCACAGGCAGTTGATAGGGGCGAGCGCGCTCCATGAGACTGGCGGTGGAAAGCAGCAGTGGGCCGCGCGATGGAACATGCCAGAGGATATGAAAATTGCCGGACTCGCGAACTTCGCGCTCCAGCACAAGCTGATCGCCATCCCAATAGTTGCGGCTGGGGAATGGGACCGCCTCCATGCCAGTGAGATACGCCTGCTCAACCGCCCCCGGCGGCAGCCGGTCGCGCTGCGGCGTAACAAATCGTAACTGGCCCATGTGCGGCGCTGTCCTCGAGTACTAACATCATTCTTCGCCGAAAGTTAGGGCGAGTCTAGCCGAGACGCTGGCGTGTGACAACGCCGACCACCCTGACGCATGTGTGCGACGCTGGTATAAATCAGAGTTCCGGTGTAACGGCTAACCCATCCGATCTTCCGCTTTCTGTTTTCGACACATGCCACCTCTCACCTCCACTTCGCTTCCCTACCCTGTCCGTCGCGGCAAAGTCCGGGATGTTTACGACCTGGGCGAGCGCCTGCTGATGATCAGTACTGATCGTATCAGCGCATTTGATTGGATACTGTCCCCGGGCGTGCCGGATAAAGGACGTGTACTGACGCAAATCAGTGCGTTCTGGTTTGACTTGCTCGGTGTGCCGAATCACCTCCTGTCGCTCGATGTCGATAGTGCCCATCTCCCCCCCGATATCGATCTGGCCAGCCTGCGAGGACGCAGCATGTTGGTTAAAAAGGCGGAGATCGTGCCGATCGAGTGCGTCGTGCGGGGTTACCTCGAAGGCTCGGGCTGGAAGGAATACCGCGCTAGTGGGACCGTCTGCGGCCTGCAACTGCCGACAGGCCTCGTGCAGGGTTCGCAGTTACCGGAGCCGATTTTCACCCCAGCCACCAAAGCGGAGAGCGGTCACGACGAGAACATTAGTTTTGAGCAAATGGTGAACGATGTGGGGCGCGAGACAGCGGAGGAGCTCCGAACGCAGAGCCTGGAAGTTTATCGTCGCGGCGCCGAGTACGCCGCCACGCGTGGAATTATTATCGCGGACACCAAGTTTGAGTGGGGGCGACACCTGGGTGAATTGATTTTGTGCGATGAAGTACTCACGCCGGATAGTTCACGATTTTGGCCGGCGGAAAGTTATCACCCCGGCCAGAGCCAAAAGTCTTACGACAAACAATTCGTTCGCGACTGGCTGGAAACCACCACCTGGGACAAGAACAGCCCGCCGCCGGAACTGCCTGCGGAAGTGATCGCCAACACCCGTGCCAAGTACATTGAAGCGTTTGAAAAACTGACCGGCCAGACCTTCGCCTGGACGTAATGACTATCAAAAAGCCAACAAAAAAGCCGCGAGTTTTACCTCGCGGCTTTCATCGCTCTGGGTTCTGATCGCTTACAGTTTTGGTACAGGACGCGTTGGCGGTCCCTTCTTGAGCATCATGGCGGCGTCGTTAGCAGGGGCGGGAGCATTGCCATTGCCCATCCCTTCGCGACGTGGCGTCGTGTCGGTGAACTCTTCGGTCCATTCCCAGCCGACTGGGTTTTCGAGTTCGCGCTTGGCCAGCATCGCCCAAGGCGTGCCATCATGGTCTTTGACGACCCCTTCCAAATAGGCCCGAGCTTTGTTCGCCATCTTTTCCAGTTGGCTACCAACCGTGATGTTGTTGGCAGGCTTCAACACCCAGGTGTTGTTCTTTTCGTTCTTGAACTTCAGGCCAGTCTTCGCCTGAGCCAACATAGCGTTGTAGGCTTCGGTGCGGACCTTGACGGCCATCACACGACCCATCGCCAAATCATAGCCAGCCTGCCAACGGGCGTTCGTCTCTTGCGGACGATCGGATTCACCCAGTTGCAGCTTCTGATAAAGCATTTCAATCTTCGGTTCCAAGCTGGCGGCCTGCTTTTGAGCTTCCGAAACGGCGTTGACGAATTCCGCTTCGCTGCTCTTCACAAAGCGATACTGCGGGTTTTCCATCTGCGCGACCATCGACATTTGGGCCGCTTCGATCAACGCGATACGAGCCTTGTTCTGGCTCACGCGACGCTTGTATTCGTCGATCGAGACATAGTCGGGGCGATACTTCCGCATCACTTCGGGATCGAAGAAATGCTTGATATGCGCCGAGTAAGCTTCGACCTCACCCTTATTCACGGCCCGATTCACATTGCGATTGGGATGCACGGTGAAGAAGATGCCGCCGGTTTCATAGCACAAACGGGTCAAAGCATAGGGACCGAAGCCCGAATCGATCGGTTCTTCTTCATCCTTCGAGCCATTGAAGCTCAGCTTGATACGTTCCGGGAGGAACGATTCGGGACCTTGATCGACAGCGCCCCAGCGAGCGGTCTGGTCGAACTGCGGATCGGGATCGACCCACTTCACCATCGTTTGCTTCTGGCCGAAGGGAGCAGGCACGCCGACGACATACACCGGAATCTCATGACGACGGCAAATGTTGACGGTGTTATCTAAGCCAGCTTGATCTTCGCCTGCCTCATCGGTAAAGGCGATGATCATCACGTTGCGTTCGGGTTCTTTGGCCCCTTCTTTGGGCATGCGGAGCGACTTGTATTCGTCGGCCGACATGTAAATGGCCGAGAAAATACGCTCGACACCGCTATCGTCGGGCGGAATGCTGGCGACGGCGGCTTTGATTTCGGTGAGATTGTCGGTCGGCTTCTTGGTGAGCATCGAAACCTTGTCGCCGAAACAAACGATCGAAGTCAGCAGTGGCTTATCTTCGTGCTTCTTAAAGGCGGGGTTTTCCGAGGCTTCGATCACGCCGAGCTCTTGATAGATTTTATCGAAGCGACCCATCACTTCTTTGCGCTGACGGATCATGCTGGGGCTTTGGTCGAAGACCCACACGACCAGCGTCTTGCGTTCTTCCAGCGACAGCAGGATCTCATGCGTGATGCGGTCGATGGCGCCGGAGGCACCCGTGGTACCTTGGCCCGCCGCACCCTTCACGGCCAGGTTGGCGTTGTAGTGCAAGCCGGTCGCTTGCTGAATCATGTTGTTGATTTCAACCGTCGCGAAGTCGGATTCGATTTCCACTTCGTTAGGGTTGGGGATCGCCGAGACTTCGGAGACCACAGGGGCTTCGGAGAAAGCCATCTCGGTGCCATTGACGCTATTGGCACCCACTTCGTCGGCTGGCTGCTCGCTGAAGTAGAATTCCTCGGGAACTTCCAGTTCCTTCTCTTCTTCAACGATGGGTGAAGTCACAAGCAACGTTATCTGGTTGCTCTTGATTTGCATCGGGATCAAAAACAGCACCACGAGCAGAATCACGTGAACTACCAGGCTAACCATGAACGTCGGGGAATCACCATCAAACGGTGTTTCCTCTTCGCCTGTGCGTTCCTGCCACCAGCGACGTAGACCATTGATAAGCTTCACGGCAAACTCCTCTTCAGCATTGCTGCTGCATGCCACGACCCAAACCGCCACCACACAACGTTAATTGCCTGGCTAAAAATCGGCGCTCACAAATATCGCTACGGATAAATATCGACACAGCGGCCCTCCGCAACCGACCTTTATCCAGCGCCAAGTATTTTGCCTGATTTAACTTAGGATTGCAAGCTAGCATTTTCGCCAGTCCGCAAACTCGCCTTCAAGCGCAACGTTCCACCTACTTAAACGCCCTGGCTGAGGAAAAGTACTCCCCCACGGCGCGATTTCCGCAAATTGTCCAGCCAGTCACCGTTACACACCGCTGACACGATCTTTACAAGATGCGATCGCGGGGGCAGCGACATTCCCCCATAAGTATGGATATGCGCTGGCAATACGTTAACTGCAGCCACAGGCACCCAGCACGCGCTCGAGGCGTCAGCGAACCAGGCCTTTCCTCGCCGACGCGCCGTCCGGCATTACAGAAAGTATGTTTAATATTGTCAAAAAATAGTTGAAAAATAATGTGTAATTTTGCGGCGCTGCGGCAGGGGGCGTTTCCACACGTCACCGTTGGTTGCGTTGACTCTCGCGCGCAGGCTATCTAACATTGAGCACTGGGGCCTCCGTCGTGCAGGGAGTTTCCCGCCTCTCCACGGCAATTCAAGAAGGAACTTTCACCATGCCATATTCGCGGTCCACTGCTCCTCTGCTTTGGGGCTCTCGCGCGCTGATGTTTTGTCTGCTGCTGGCCACCACGACAACTGCCTGGGGACAAGCCAAGAAAGGGGAGCCGGCGAAGCTTCCTAAGCCGATCGACGCCGTGGTGACGACCGACGACTATGTCGATCTGCATTACACGTTTTATCCCAGCCCGCTCGAAGACGGCAAGAAAGCCGTCCCCATCGTGTTGATTCATGGCTGGGAAGGTCGTCGTACCGAACTCGATCCGCTCGCTAAATTCTTGCAAGATGCCGGTCACGCTGTGATGGTGCCCGATCTGCGCGGCCACGGGGATAGCAACATTCGCAAAATTGCCGGACGCCCTGCGGAAGATCTCAAGCCGGAAGATCTCACGCGGTCCGACCTGATCTTGATGGCCACAACCGACTTTCTGTTGCTCAAGAAAGATTTGCTCACGCGGAATAACAATGCCGAGCTCAACATCAAACTGCTCACGCTTGTCGGTATCGATGTCGGCACCGTGGTGGCGGAGAATTGGGCGGCAGTCGACTATTCTCGCGTCGATCTGCCCACTATCACCTTGGGGCGCGACGTGAAAGCACTCGTGCTCATCTCGCCTAACCAAGGTTATAAGGACATGAAGAACACGGCGGCCTTAAAGAATGCCTATGTGCTCAAGGCGTTGTCGGTGATGATCATTGGTGGTGCGAACGATCAAGCCACTTCCGTCGAAATGAAACGCTTGCAGAATTTGTTCGCCAAGTATCACCCAGTGCCGAAGAAGCTGGCTGCCGAAACGCAAGCAGAATATCAAGCTCGCCTACTCAAGGAAAAAGACTTCTGGCCGGAATTTGAAGCGACCACGCTGCAAGGCGTGAAACTGATCAGCGCTCCTCGTCCCCTCAACGTCGCCACCAAGATTGCCGCGTTCATTCAGCTGCGCATTGCCGATCGCGCCGACGCCAAAGATCTTCCCGCCTGGGAAGGCGATCGCCGTCTGAACGAACCAGCACCGTGATGTGATGATCCAGAGTGAGTCAGGCGATTGAACAACTTAAATCCCTATCAATCGCCCGAGATCATCGCCGAGCCCAGCACCGACCATTCACGGGTGCAATCGCAGCTTGCGCCTGTGTCGCTGGGCATTATGATGGGGGCCGTGGTCCATTGGATTCCGGCCATCTTTGTCTTTCCGATTTACTCGGCACAGACGGTGCTATTTCTGCTCGATCCCTTTTTCACACCCCAACAGACTTGGAACAGCGCCGTCATCGCGACGATCGGTTTGCTGGTGGTTGTCTTGAGCAGTTGTGCCTTTTACGGCGCATGGCAGATGCGGAGGTTGCGTTCGCGCCGCTGGGCGATCGCCGCTTGTGTGTTGGCGATCGTTCCTAATGGTGTGTCCTACGTCAGTCTCTTCCTGGGAATCTGGGGGCTGCGGCTGTTGCTGCGTCCCAGCGTTCGCGCCGCTTTTGAAGCGAAGGCGCGGTAGGCCTTTCGTATCGACGTAGGATACGAAGTGAGTTGAGTACGGGGCAAAGCTTATTCGCCGAGCAAACGGGCGTCGCTGGCGACATCGAGAATGCGATCGTAGCTGTAGAAGTTACGGGCGATGTCGTCGGCCAGAATTTTCAGAAACATCTGCTTGAATTTCGGCTCGGCCATTTCGGTGCTGGGCCGACCCCCTTCGCGCGGATAGTTGAAATCCGGCTGTTGTTCGCTCCATTCGACTTTGCCACCTTTGGTCATGTTATAGACCGTGATGGCGTAATCGGCGTGACCGCGATAGAGCGTTTGCCCTTCGTGATAGGAGATAGCGCTGAGGTCGATCGCGACCAGCATGTCGGCCTTCACCCCTTTGCCGATAGCGCGATAATCGATGTAATCCCAATCGTTGTTGTCGATCCAGTCGCTGACATCGGTATGACGAACCATCTCGATGTCTTTGACTTCCCGCGCCAAGAGCGTATTGACCATGCGGGCGAGGACTTCCGACTCCGTGCCGTTGCCATACGCGGAAGATTTGGAAACACAAACCACCGCCACACGCTGCTTCTGCAGGCAATTCGTCCGGGCCTCGACCTTGTCGCCGTGGATCATGTACATGATCTGAGCAGCGAGTCCGACGCAACCAGAAGACGAAAGCACCACCAGCGCGACCAACACCACCACGGGAAAACGCGACAGACAATAATCGAGTCGAGACATGAGCAGGCACTCCTTGCCAGGTTCGACCCATCACAGCGAGGGCCGCAAGCTTCGCATCATGCGAAGGTAATTCGACAAACCCAATCGGTCACAATCACCAGCGTAATTACACTCATCACCGCCAGCACGATGTACTCGTTGGGCTGAATGCCGACCCAGCGACCCCGTACTCCCGACGCCACCAACCAAGGGCCAGTCAGTATCGCCGCTAAACCCAACAGCGTGCCGCCGGAATTCACCGCCAGCGCGCCCCAAACGTTACCTCGCGTGAGATAGGCCCACGAAGTGGTCATCCCACACGCCGGACACCGCCAGCCCACTTCCGTGAGGAAGCGACATTGCGGCAGGCCGAGTTGTTGATGCGTGCCAAAGCCTTTGGAACTCGGCGTGAGGCCGCGCGCGACACCGAGTGTCACCAGCAGCGCCAAACCAGCACCCAACATCAGGCCACGCAACCACCAAGGCATGCGCCACTGTTCCACCGACTGCGCATAAAACACCGCAGGTGGCTCAGGGGCAGCGGATGGTAGCGAGGTGCGAAAATCCATACAAGACCATTTTGCACGGTATTGAGAAGAGTGCAAGCGTTGGCGGGGACGCTAGCGGGTTCACCGTGCGCACTGGCTATTCTGATTCTTCGCCTTCTCCTCGGCGGATAACGCGGCCAGGAGATCGCGAAAGTCGGGATTCATTA
>JBGSHH010000122.1:0-2500 GCA_041752355.1 Pirellulaceae bacterium
GCCAGCGGTTCGCGACACGTGAAAGGCTCGCCATAGCGGGTGCCAATGGTCTTGCCCCAATACGACGCTTCATCCCGCAAGCGATCCAAGAAAGAAGGATCGGTTGCTCGTCCTGTGACGAATTGGCTTTCATAACAGGCGATCGATGCCAGCTTCTTTTCCCAATGGGCAGAAATATCGAGTACGAATGCCGGTTGTGGTGCCATTTTGAGATGCACGCAGTAATAATTGTAGATCCGCTCGGGATGATACGGTTCCCCTGGCATGTCGGTTTTGGAGAGCTTCGACCAAAAGCGCGCAGCTTCGACAAGTTCCGTCGCGGCGATATGATCCGGATGAGCATCGACCCAATAGGGCGCAAATAACCATTTGGGCCGTGTTTGTCGAAAAACAGTCGCTAGCTGCTTGCGCGCATCCAACGTCGCTTCCAAACTGCGATTGGGAAGCCCGAGGTTCTCCCGCCAATTCAGCCCCAGGATTTTCGTGGCAGCGGCTGTTTCACGCGCGCGGATTTCAAGCGAACCATGCGGTGTTGGTTCGCCCGAGGTCAAATCGAGCACCCCGACCTTCGCCCCTTCGGCCTTGAATTGCAATATGGCCCCTGCCATGCCTAATTCGGCGTCGTCCGGATGTGGGGCAATGACCAGGATATCGAGATGCATGATGGTAATATTGCTGATGGAACAATTTGGATAGAAACAACAGTCAAAATGACTGCCCCACGATTCTACGCAATTGCCCTCGACACGACCGCCCTGTTTTGCGACAGTTCCGCGCCCAAAAATCTTCCTTGTTTCCTCAAACCGTCTTTTCGAGAGACAACATTTATGAATCGCGTGCGTTGGGCGCTATTCGTCTCGGGCATGGGCTTGCTTGCCAGTGCTGGCTGTTGGAGTTCCGACGTTGGAATCAACAAAAGAGGCTGGTGGCAAGATTGGAAAGACACCGCAAAAGCCATGTCAGGAACCGGCGATTATCTCGGCTGGTCGCCAGAATCCCGCGAGGTGGAGCGGAGCATGGGAGCCCATCGGACCAAACCGATTGTTTCGAGCAGCGATAGCCCGTAAATTTACGGCAAACCCTTTGCCGCCTATCTAACGGATCGCCTGCGCATGACCTCTGTTCTCATCACGGCGTTTGAGCCGTACGATCGCTGGCAGGCGAACGCGAGTTGGCTGACGGTCATCGAATTGACCAAAGACATTCCCGAGTTGCCAAAAATCACCACGCGACTTTATCCGGTGGACTTTCGCGCGGCCAAAATAAAACTCAGCGAAGACCTGGCCGCTAACTACGATTACGTAATTCATCTGGGCCAGGCCCCCGGTTCGGCGGCGATTCGCCTGGAAGCGATCGGTCTCAATGTGGGAGGAAGTAGTCAGCAGTTGCCGGAGCAATTCCAGCCGCTAGCTGCTGATGGCCCCGTGGCTTATCAAAGTTCGTTGCCGCTCGCGCGCTGGGCCGCCATGATTCGTCGCACAGGCATTCCGGCGCAAGTTTCCTATCACGCCGGCACTTATCTGTGCAACGCCACGCTCTACCTCTCACACTATTTTGCCGAGCATTTGAGCTTGAGAACGCGCTCGTGCTTTGTGCACTTGCCGCTAACGACACAGCAAGCGATCAGCGAACGCCAAGATATCGCCTCGATGCCCACCAGTTTGATGGCCTCCGCGCTGAAAATGATTCTGAACGATTTGGAAAGCGAAGAGTGGGTTTAAGTGGGGTAAGCATCTTGCCTGCCGTCTTAATTCCATCATTTGAAGACGTTATTTCCGGCCTGGCACAGGCGAGTCGGTTCCATCCGACACCACAGGCGGCCAACGAACATCGAGATTGAGTTCTATCGCGATTTCCTTCCAATATCCGACGACAGCATCAACGACCATATCCTCTGAAGCTTGCGGATACCGTTCGCGGTAGGCACCCAGAAGACTTTGCGTGTCACGCGTTCCATGTCGCTTGCCGACTTCGGCCAATGAACTATAGAAGTCGGATTCTCGATTCTGAATCCAGCACCACAGTCGCACGTGTTGACCCAGTAGCGCGTCCACCCCATTGGCAGCACCGAGGAGGTGCAAATCGCCTACGTACATCTGGGGCCGCTCGAGTATCCCGCTGATTACGCCGCACAGGTTTTTTAGAATCTCATCCGCGGATCGCATAAGGAATTCAAGGCCCAATTGCGAACTAAGCCACCGTCGCCTTTTCCCTGGCCATCGCCTTCTTCACGCCGACATTCGACTGATGCGCTTTCCAGATGATGGACTTAAACGAATCGGGGCGTGGTACCGCTTCCAAACGGAATGTTTCCGTGTTGCCAAGTTTGAAGACTAAGTCGCCGTGATCAAACCAGCGTTGCCCTGGACGAACGACGATGTCGATGGAATCGAACCGATCAAGATCGACCGAACGATCCTCCTTGTAACTCATCCCCTTCTCCACCACGACGCGGCGATTGGTTAACCGGTAGCGGAGCGCGAATCCTGGGGCGAGCCGC
>JBGSHH010000123.1:0-3847 GCA_041752355.1 Pirellulaceae bacterium
TTTACAAACAGGCTGCTAGCACGCACCTCGGCGATTTGCCAACCGAAGTCCGCATGTCGTCACGAGATTCGTGGCCGGTTCGATTTCAAATGCGCGCGGTGTGCGGATTCATTTCCATAATGTGCGGCTTTGCACATCAGACCACCTGACTAGTCGGTCTACAGGATTCTTTCCTGAAATGGTCATATTACAAATTCGGATAGTCCCATGTCGTCATCCCGCAAGATCAATCGACAGCGGATGAGGGCACGGTTGGTTCGGCATTTGGAACTCAACGCGTAACTCTTTTGGCGATGCTCGCCAACGCGGTCAACGCTTACCACAATCGCGCGATCAACACGCAGGAGGTGATTGAGGAGCATCACCGGAGGAGGCGATAGACCATCGCCAGTTCTTTCATCGCCATGAGCCAATGCCTGAGTATTACGAGCAATACACCACCGGTCGACTTGCTTTGTCATCATGGGGAATTTCTCGGAAGCCCTAACCGAGCTTCACCCTTTTGAGCGCCTCGGCGTCGCGATTGATGTAGCGCTCGAGCGTTTGAACATGGCGCAAGACCTGCAGCATGAATCCGCCGATGTGGGTCATGGTGTCGCTCCGTCGCCTTAAAGACCGGTCGAATCCAGCGAGTGGCCGAACCGGTGGATTATCAAGAATTGTAGCGGTGGCTATTCGGCTGTGTTAGCATCGCATCCTGCTGGATGTCCGCAATTTTCTCGCAATCCACTACGATTACAAATCCAACCATCCATTTTAAGAAGATCGATACTCCAATGCATCGCAAGCATTCGCACCGTCGCCAATTGGAGATTCCAACGTTTCGCATACTGGCTGTCGGTCTATTGATGTCCGGAACGCTTTTGGCCGCTGAAGAGCCAAAGCCTGAGAAGCTCGCCGCCCCGGAAGGCTGGACTGGCGAAACCATTAAACTCCCGCCTGGGTTCGCACCCGACATGGAATTGAAAGGCGATGAACATATTCGGTTTGCGCCCGGCATGATGAAACCGGATTCGAATTCATTCTTCTGCTATGCCTTTGTGTTCGAGCTTCAGCCGATGCCTGATCTGACGGAAGCTGTTATCAAGGATGAGTTCCTGAAATACTTCCGCGGTCTGTGCAAGGCAGTGATCGGCGGCGAGGTTCCCGTCGATCCATCTAGATTCTCACTTGAAGTGCAGCAAGTCAAATCCGACGCAAAGCCTGCCCAAGGCGAAAAGGCTGCGGACTCGGCGACGCTGTACACTGGCGCGCTGGATTGGGTCGAACCGTTCGCCACCAAGAGGCCACAAAAGTTGAACTTGGAGATTCGGACGTGGTCGAGGAATGATCGCAACTACATCTTTGTATGTGTATCACCTCAGGACCGGGACGCGGACATCTGGAAGCAGTTGCGCGAAATACGCGACGATTATTTGCAACAGCAAACGGAATAAGCGATGTTTCTTGCCGCTGGTGAATGAAGGTCACGGGCCAACCCTCACAGTGTAGGCAGACAAAGAAGTAATAACATCCGTGGCCAAAGTTCCAGTCGGCTGCGTTGTTCACCCTTCTCATTTTGTCGTTCCATCCGCAAATTTTCTTTTTTGCAACGTGAACCCATTCATCTTCCTTTGGCAGCCACCTTCCGCGTGGGAAATCGTCCGAGACTAGGTTTTCGGAATCACTTAGTGTGAGCAGAAGATCCATAGGGTGGTCTTGGGGACATTCAGTCTTTACTGGATCTTGGACCCAATGCACGTAGCCGCCAACCTTGTTGCTCGGACAGGTGCTCAATTCAAATTGATAAGCCGAGCGGAGTTTTGCGGCGTCGAGCGCCTCAACCATCGCCTTTGAAAGCGAACAAACGTCCGGATACTCGATCACTCTCTCTGGAAAAAAACGGCATGGTTGGGGAATGTAACCGTATTCATAAGACGCCGGCGACAACAATTCCTCGGTCGTTGGCGTAATGGACTTCGATGTCCTCCAAAAGGCGAACGCCTTGGGATGTCCGTAGTAATCCTCATGGTTGATCGAAGGACACCAGAACAATTGAAACAGGTCCGCGTCTTTCGGAAACATTATTTCCGGAAAATCACGATGACGAAGTTGAATGACAGGAACACAACTGTTCGCTTCATCATGCACTGGGTCATTGCACTTGGGCCACGGCTCATCCGCCGGCCAGAGAAACGATCCGCCTAATTTTGAGCCACCTAACGCCGCAACCTTCCCGCGCCGAGGATGAAGACGCACCGTCGTCGTTCGCATTTTCGCAAGTTCGGGCAAAGTCTTCAGTACGTCGAACCTTGCCTTTGGCGTCGTGCGTTTCCGAGAAAACAGACCCATTTTGAATTGCTCCCGCTACAGACCATTGCCCATCAAGGTCGAGTCAACCGCTTGGCTAGAACGAACTCGATACGCAACAGTATAGATACCTCGTCGTGCCTCGTAGCGGGTTGGCTCCGCCTCGCGATCCCAACCGCGTTGCTAACCCACGACGGGTTGTTAATCAGAGATTCCGAGAGTTTCGGCCCGAGATTGCGGGGTTCGAGCTCCCCGTGCAAGACTCTCTGCGAACCTTTACGCGCGAGAGCGCTTTTTCAAACCGTTGATCTAACATGCAGTTACGCGTTTCCGAGTCTCACACGGTGGCACTGTAGCGATTGAGACTCGTCATGGAATAGAAAGTCGCGCGTTAACAAGAAAACTCGCGCAGCTGTTAACCAGGCTGTCGTTTTTTCCAAACCCCCACTCAATTCAGTGAATTAGTTAACAGCGGCGCGAGCGCCGAGAGCGTTGTCATACCCCGCGCAGCGCCGGTTTGTGATCTATCTTTGTTGCATTCCGAGCGCCCAGCGCTGTGCAAAAATGAAGTCATCTCAAGTATCCAGCACCACTTACGCAGCCTAGTTCGATGGCTTCTATTTTCCAATCGTTGCTGGTGGTCTTGGCCGGCGCTACGCAGAAAGAACTCGCTCGCCAACTGAAATATCTCAAAGTCGAGAACGAAATGCTGCGGGCGAAGTTGCCGGCGCGGGTCACGATCACTCCCAAGGAACGGCAACGGCTGCTGAAGTTCGGCGCGAAGCTGGGTAAAGCGTTGCGGGCGATGGTAACCATCGTCTCGCCCGATACGTTTCTGCGCTGGATCCGCGAAGAAAAGAAGTCCGGCGGGAAGGAAGCGCCGGCGAAACGTGGCCGTCGCCGCACGCCGGAAGAGATCCGTAAACTCGTCATCAAACTGGGGCGCGAGACGGGCTGGGGCTACACCCGCATTTTGGGAGAATTGAAAAAACTGGGTGTCCGCGCTATTACCCGCAACACGGTGAAGAACATATTGAAAGAGCAGGGGCTTGATCCTGGTCCCCAGCGTGGTGAAGGAACCTGGGACGATTTTCTCAAGCAACATGCCGCGAGCTTGTGGCAATGTGATTTTCTGAGCCAGAAGGTGCTAACCTGGAAGGGCGTCAGAGAGGTGTTTTTGATTGCATATATCCACGTGAAAACGCGGCGTGTGATTGTGTCGCCTGCCACGTTGCATCCCGACGAAGTCTGGGTGGTGGCCCAAGGCGAGGCGTTTGTGAAAGAGGCACGCAGCAGCGGTTTGGCAGTCGGTCAGTTGATGCACGATCGGGATACCAAGTTCACCAAAGAGTTCAATCGAAACATGAAGCGACTGCGCGTGAAGGTGAAGCATACCGCATTTCGCTCCCCCAACACCAATGCCTTTGTGGAACGGTTCATCCAGAGTCTCCAGCAAGAATGTTTGGATAAGTTCGTGGTTTTCGGTGAGCAGCATTGCGATGTGCTCGTGCGCGAGTATTGCACCTATTATCTCACGGATCGCCCGCACCAGGGCATC
>JBGSHH010000124.1:0-12524 GCA_041752355.1 Pirellulaceae bacterium
AATGTGGCCGTACGCAGCGCGGTTGGCGCAACACCTTTACCAGGCGTTCGCCACTTGGGCGTCGAGTCGTCCTGCATTTGCGCGGAGGCGCTCCCCGCCATCAGCATCATCAACCCCAGTGCCCACCAAGATTTGCTCGCCATCGCTCAGGCCTCCTTGCCGAGAAATTCGTGGGGGAAGGATAGCGAAGCACCGCAGTGGGGGGAAGAGCGGTTTCGTCCGCTCGCGGGCTGAACTTGAGCCAAAACCAACCCTTTTCACCTCGTTTAGCGAATCCCAAACACGCACATCATCCATGACTGTTGTACGGTTTGATTGGCAGGTGGCTCCTCGTCCTCGCGCGACCAATGCGATGCGCCTTCGCCGTGAGGCTGCTGGTAGCGTTGATGATCGGCTGTTGCTCGCCATCGAGCGCGCGTTCGATCTGCGGTAGAGCCTCGAACCTCGCTCACTCTTGAGAGCGTTTTGAATTGACGAGATGCATCCGATTGCAGCGCGGCTTAGTACTGCGAATCAGATCGCGGCGATTGATAATTCTTGAAGCATGCTGATATGTAGATACGAAATTTGCGGGTTTCCGTCTCATGAGCAAGTTGCTACTTTCGTTGACCCACTCGTGGAATGCTCCTATAGATGAAGCATCGCCGCCGCAGCTTCTTACGGAACAGAATCGCGGTTCTCTAGGCGAATCCAAGGAACGGTTTGGGAATTACTCGTTTTGGCGTTGGTGAATTCTCGCCAACGAATCATTCGTCCGCTTCATTGCTTCCGGCCATCGATCCGGCGCACTCTCCTCCACGAGGTCGTATGCTCGCACATTCGTTTTTTCGTCGCGCTCGTCACACTCGCAAGTCCGCTCAACGATCGTTGCGTCGTGCCGCGACGTTAAGCCACGAACAACTGGAACAACGCGTTGTCTTTGCTGGCGACCTATTCGCATCGTGTGTGCAAGGTAGTTCGCTGTTGGGTTCAGAGAGTGTGATGCTGCCTCCACCGCATCCTGTTTTCGCGCCGGGCACTTCGGCGGAAGTGATCGCGTCCTATGAGGATCTGGAAGACATCGGTGGGTTTGATGCTTTCAATTTCAGCGATAACGGCCGCTGGTCGAGCACGGTGACCAACGGTGGCGGACTCGCGCAAGGCGATGCCACGACGATCACGTGGAGTTTCGCCCAAGATGGCTCGCCGATCTCAGGCTACAACGGTGAACCTTCCGCGCCGAGCAATCTGCGCGCCTTTCTCGGCAATATCTATGGCACCAACGCCAGCAGTTCGCGGGCCGAGGATCAACCTTGGTTCGACGAATTTCAAGCGGTTTTTGAACGCTGGGGAGCCGTTTCCGGTGTCACCTATGTTTATGAAGCGAACGATGACGGTGCGGCGATTGGCCCCTCGGCCAACGGTGTCCAGGGTGTGCGCGGCGACGTGCGCATCAGCGGTCATTACATTGACGGCCCCAGCAATGTGTTGGCTTACAACTTCTATCCCACGGTCGGCGACATGATCCTCGATACCGGGGATACGTTCTACAACAACACTTCAGGCAACTCATTGCGACTGCGAAATACCGTGGCCCATGAAGCGGGACATGGACTGGGTTTAGGCCACGTTACACCCACCAACGGCACCAAACTCATGGAGCCATCCATCACGCTCGGTTTCGATGGCCCGCAACTGGATGACATTCTCGCCGCCAACCGCGGCTATGGCGACCGGCTGGAGAAGAACGGTGGCAACAACGTTGTCGCTACGGCGTATAACCTGGGTACGAGTCTCTCGTCGTTCACCGTCGACACCGTTAGCATTGATGACGATGCGGACTTGGACTATTACCGCTTCACCGTCAGTAGCGCCACATCGCTGAATGTGAACGTGATACCGATCGGCTCGACCTACAGTTCCAACGGCACGAACTTTAATGCGTTGGCGCAAAGCGACCTCGCACTTAGCGTCTACGGCACCAACGGCACCACGTTGATCGCCTCCGCCAATATTACACCCGCCGGTGGCAGCGAATCGCTGTCGAACGTGCTCTTGCCAGGGAGTGGCACTTACTACGTCCGCGTGACCGGCAGCGCCAACGCCGCGCAGTTGTACAAGCTCACCGGCACGATGACCCCGACGACGCCAATCGTCGGCCCCGAGATCCAGGTGCTCGAAGGCGCGAACGACATCACCGACAACACAGGCAATGTGAGCTTTGGCTCGACAATCACCGGTTCACCAAGCAGCAAGAGCTTTACCATCACCAACCAGGGAACCACCACACTGACCATCGGCAGTTCGATTTCGCTGCCTGCGGGCTTCACGCTCACGCAGGCACCGGGAACGAGCGCCATCGCCCCGGGCGGATCGACAAACTTCGTGGTGTCGCTGGGTACCGCCGTCATTGGGACCTATGGCGGTCAAATCTCGTTCACCAATAACGATACCGACGAGAACCCCTTCAACTTCAACATCTCCGGCGAAGTTACCGCCGTACCTGTCACGCCGACGCTGCCATTTACCGACGACTTCAACCGGCTTAATAACGCTTCGCTCGGCTCGAACTGGACGGAGCGCATTGGTGACTTGGCGATTGTCTCGGGCGGTTTGCAATCCAACGCGACATCGGCTTCCATCGCCACTGTCAATGATCTTACGCCTGCCGATGTGGTGGTCTCAGGCGATGTAAACGTCGGCGCGGGAACGGCCAATCGGTCGCTGGGGCTTGTCGCCCGTTATAGCGGCAGCGGCGACGGTAATTGGTATCTCGGCAACATTCGCTATACCGGCGGCGCATATCGCGCGGAGATTTGGAAGCAAGTCAACGGTGGCCAAACACTGCTCACGTCGACCTTCCTCGACAGCGGTGCTGGGTCGGTGCGATTTGAAGTCGTCGGCACATCGCTCAAGCTATTCTTCAACGACACGCTGGTGGGCAACGTCAACGATACCCAACTCACGCAAGGTGGGATCGGCATTCGCACCAACTTCCTGACCGGCTTGTCGGTCGATAACTTCTCCGCCACGGCACCAAACACAGTGCTTGCGCCGGAAATCCAAGTAGGTGATGGCGCAACCGACATCGCCGACAACACCGGCAGTGTGAACCTCGGTTCCACGATCACCGGCGACTCACTAACTCGCACGTTTACCGTCACCAACCAAGGGACGAGCGATCTGAACTTAGGAACCATCTTGGTCTCGGGCGGCTTCATCTTGTCGCAAGGCTTTAGCGCGACCACGCTGGCGCCCAACGCTTCGACGACCTTCATCGTCTCGCTGAACACTGCCACGCTTGGCACCTATAGCGGGCAGATCTCATTCACCAACAACGATGCCGACGAGAACCCCTTCAACTTCAACATCTCCGGCGAAGTTACCGCCGTGCCTGTCACGCCGACGCTGCCGTTTACCGACGACTTCAACCGGCTTAATAACACTTCGCTCGGCTCGAACTGGACGGAGCGCATTGGTGACTTGGCGATTGTCTCGGGCGGTTTGCAATCCAACGCGACATCGGCTTCCATCGCCACTGTCAGCGAACTGACGCCTGCCGATGTGGTGCTCTCAGGCGATGTGAATGTCGGTGCGGGAACAGACAATCGGTCGCTGGGACTAGTCGCCCGCTATAGCGGCAGCGGCGATGGCAATTGGTATCTCGGCAACATTCGCTATACCGGCGGCGCGTATCGCGCGGAGATTTGGAAGCAGGTCAACGGCGGCCAAACCCTGCTCACGTCGACTTTCCTCGATAGCGGTGCTGGGTCGGTGCGCTTTGAAGTCGTCGGTACGTCGCTGCGACTCTTCTTTAACGACACGCTGGTAGGCAACGTCAACGATACTCAACTCACGCAAGGTGGGATCGGCATTCGCACCAACTTCCTGACCGGCCTGTCGGTTGATAACTTCGCCGCAGACGTACCCGTTCTCGCACCGGAAATCCAAGTGGGTGACGGTGCGACCGACATCGCCGACAACACCGGCAATGTGAACTTTGGTTCCACCACGACGGGCAATTCCTTGAGTCGCACGTTTACGGTCACCAATCAAGGGACGAGCAATCTCACTTTGGGGACCATCTCGCTCCCTAACGGTTTCACACTGGCACAAGGCTTCGGCGCGACCACGCTGGCACCGAATGCTTCCGCGAGTTTCGTTGTTTCGCTCAACGCCACAACCGTGGGCACTTATAGCGGTCAGGTCTCGTTCACCAACAACGATGCCGACGAGAGTCCCTTCAACTTCAACATCTCCGGCGCGATCACCGCGCCTGCACCTGGTCAGTCATTCGCCGACAACTTCAATCGCGCCAATAGCACGGCGCTAGGTAGCTCGTGGACCGAGCGCGTCGGCAATTTGTCGATCGCCTCCAATGGATTGGCCGCCAGCACCTCGTCGGTTTCGCTCGCGACGGTGAACAATTTTAATACCGCTGATGTCGTCGTCTCAGGCGACATCAACGTGGGTACCGGTTCGGCGAATCGGTCGCTGGGTCTCGTCGCCCGTCACAGCGGCAGCGGCGACGGCAACTGGTATCTCGGCAACATCCGCTATACCGGCGGCGCGTATCGTGCGGAGATCTGGAAGCAGGTCAACGGTGTGCAAACGCTGCTCACGTCGACTTACCTGAGCGGCGGCAATCTCAGCGCTCGCTTTGAAGTCGTCGGTACGTCGCTGAAACTTTATGTCAACAATACGCTCGTGGGCAACACGATCGATTCCCAACTGGCGACCGGCGGGATCGGCGTGCGAACCAATTTCATATCGGGAGTGAGGATCGACAACTACACCGCTACCACGGTCGCCAACGCCACACATGGCTCGGGAAGTTCCTCGGCGGGTCAAACCACCAACAACTATGCCCAAGCTGTAGACCGAGCACTGGTTGCTTTGTATGAGGCGTACCAGAACAACCGCGATACCCAGAAGAAAGAGACTACTCCTTGGTGGCTTTACTAAAGCCGCAAGTCGTCAACGGCCGGGAGATCGAGCCTAGCGCTCGATCTCGCGCGCTAGTCGCTTCAGTTCGCCTTCGATGTCGTCTCCTTCGTAGCACCACAACCAACCGTTGATGGTGGCCGTCGCGCCAGGATCGAGATCGGCAAATTTCGGATCCGAGTGTAAACAAGGGCAGGGGGCATTGCCCCAAGCGTTGTGGCAGCGTTCCCACGCCGTGATCACCCAGCGATTACCAGCCTTGTCGTGGACGGCGACCAGCGGCGCGCGGAAGAGTTTGTTGTCGTTGGTTTGCGCGGCGAAGTCGGGCGCGCCTTTGAGCATCACGCAGTTTTGAATTCGCAAATCGGAAAGCTTCTCCGGTGTGCCGTTGGCCAGCGTCAGCTTCATTCGCACCACATTCTCACGCAAACGAATCTCCGCGCCATACGCGATGCCGTTTGGTAACTTGCGATTAAGCGTGAGCGAACCATCGTCCGCGCGCTGCCATTCGAGCGGCGGTAGTTCCACGCCCTGTTTTGACCAGATTGTCGGCACATGCGTGTGGGCCAGATACGTCAGCCCCAGGTTCGACCAAATCGCCTCTGGCAGGTCGATGACCACATAGCCCGTCTTTTTCCAGGGCAGAAAGACACTCGCCTTGGTCTCGCGCTGCGGATCGACCGCGCCATCGAGAAATCCAATCCGCGGATGTCGCCCGCCTGGGTACGGCAGCAGTTGCAACTTGCCCGGTTCGACAACAACGGTATCCTCCGGCTGGATCAAGCGCTTGGTCGCCGCCTTGATCTCCTCCTCGGTCATCGCCAGCGTGGCGGCTTGTTCGGCGGTGGAATACTCATGCCGCGCCATGTTCAGCAGCCAGTACTTCAGTTCAGCGTCATTTGCCGGTTCCCTGCTGGCTTTGGATGGCACATCCGCGGCGTAAACGGAACTCGAAATGACCATTAGCATTGTTAATAGTGCAGGAGAAATGCGATTTAAATTCATGAGGGTGCCTTGGCAGCCAGAAGTGCGGGCGTGTTGCGTTGTTTCAGAGCGGAAGGTACACGTCCTAGAGACGAGTTGGTGAATAGGTTGCACCCCCCGGTGAAAATACCTACAGTAAATCGCGATTCGTCGTCTGGTCAAGTGACGGTGGAGCCCCTCAACTCATGTTCATTGCCTGGAGCGGACGCGGACTGTTTGCGATGTTGATTCTAATGCTTTCGGCGTCACTTCCGGCATTCGGTGTTGCGATGTTTGGGGAGTTTTTTCCCGATCGCAATCTCATCCAGTATTTCTTGCCCTGCCTGGGCGCGGGACTGTTCATCGGGGGCGTTCTCTGTTGGCGATTTGGAAGGCGCTGGAATCGACATTCGGCCGAGGGAGCAGAGCACACGCTCTATGGCTTGCCTGTCGAGATTTGGGGCGCGCTGGCCATAGTCAGCGCCTTCGTATTGATCGGCAACTTTGCCTATTCGCTCGCCCAAAACGAATCACCTGCGAAAACGCGGCCCAGCGAAAACGGATCCATGCGACCTGCTGGCAGCCTGTAGGTAGGTACCGTACCCGACTATTTGCCGGCCACATTGGAACTGCGCTCCAGAGGCAGCGTCAGACAGCGCGGACCACCATTGCCGCGCACCAATTGCGAGCCGGCGAAGGTTGTAATCTGGATCTCCTGCTTGGCGAGCGCATCGATGGTATGCGGATTGCCTTCGTAGCAAACGATGTGACTTGGCGCGAGGCTGAGCACGTTGGTGGCCATGAAACGGCATTCGCGGAGCACTCGTTCGACACAGTGCTGTAAGACGGTTCGCTGAGGTGGCAGTTCCCCACCGACATAGGTGCATTGCCAATCGCGCTGGCGCAAGTAGTCGAGAAGTTTCATGCGTTTCAGGCCCTTATCGAGTACGCCGGAACCGCCCTGATAGCGCGAAATCCAGCCGACCTCGCGAACATGCTCCAGCAGCGAGTTACGTTCCGCAAGCGTTCGCTGGCTGACCTTCGCCATACCGTACAAGACTTGCAGCAGTGGGTTTTCATCCGCGCTCTCCATGTCCAAAAGATAGGGAACCGCCAGCACTTGTCGCGGACCCACGCAATTGATCAGGCAATCAAGATGATAAAAGATCGCGACCAGCCCATCCCATTGCCCGGGCATCCAATCTTGACTGGGCATCTCGACGGCGATCACATCCATATCGAGTTTGCGCGCCAAGAGTGGTGCAGCTTCGCGAGCCGTGGCATTGCCCACGCCCAGCAGCAACGTTTTCTCATCCAGCAGGATCACGTCCCCGCCTTGCAACCGCACACCGTCTTCGCGCGCGTCCCATACCAAAGGATAGCGCTGCAACGTAGGCGAATGTGTGGCCGCGAATCTGGCCAAGACGCTTTCCTCCGAGCGACGTTTGGTACCGAGATTACCCAGCACCAGACCCTTGGGAGTCATAATTGCCAGGTCGCGCACGAACAATAAAGTGGTGGCCGGATTGATCAAGGGAGTCAGTGCGCCCGAGGGCGAGGTGGTATAGACGAAACGTGGGTCGCGACCGATGAGACTCGCGGCATTCACTTCGTCCGACCGGCTGGCGAGCGCCGGCAACGCTTTGCGTAGCCAACCCACGAGTTCGCCTTTTTGTCTGGCGACTTCGAGCGCTTCGTCGAGGAGCTTGTCGAATTGAAGAACTTCTACGCCTGCTGTTCTGAGGACGTCGACAAACTTGAGATGTTGCTTGCGCAATTCCTCGAGATCGAGCAGTTCCCAAGTCAGCATCGAATGCTCACCTTGGTACATCGGCACCACACGAAGTAACTCGTCGCCTGGGGTATGCACCAGCACGCGCCGCAAGGTTCCACCATGGGATAATGTGGCAGCCGAGGATGCGTATGACCACGTGCCTACTAGTGAGTCGGTGGCGAATTGGCTAGCGCCGGCGATCGTCGCCGCTTGGAGAAAGTTCCGTCGGTTCATGGATAGGGCTCTGGAAACTTGGGCTGGTTTCGAACCACTGCGAGGCAGGCCGAGAGCATTTGGCGAACGCAACAAGCCTACCGTAGAAATCGTCGCCGGTTTCTGACCGATCTGTGGCACGGGCGAGGCGGGCCTTTCGTGGCTGTGGCGGCTACCTAATTGGATACTCCGTAGCTAAGTATTCGTTTGTGAGGCAAATTGGTAGTTTGGTTACAGTCGATTCAGGCCATACTGCCTACATGCTTCATCGGCACATCGCGTTTTCACCGACAGTGAGGGAGCCTTCCCGGGTAGGAAGTTTGTCTGGGAAATCTTCCAGGCATTAATTACCCGGCTAGATGCAGGCGGTCCGCCGGACCAATGGGACTAGCGCGGGGACTAGCGCCGTTTGCTCGAGAGCGATGCGTGCTTCGCAATCTAGGGAATTGTTAGGACGGCAGAGGCCGATCGCCTTCGGAACGACTAACTGATAATTCATAATATATTGAATATATTTCAATTAACTCTTGACAACGTTCCGACACTCTGGTATATTGCGTGATGGTCGAAAAAGCGCGCAGCCTGGACAGGCAGGGATTTGAGGCCGGAAAAAGATTTAGCTTTTACGAGATCTGAACGAACTCTATAGAAGGCTTGTTTTGCGCGCAACTCAGTACTGCCAATCAAATTATAACTTTTGAAAAGTAGCTTTGGCGCTCTAGTAAAACTCGCTAACGCACCACCCACTGTGGCTATCTCCATTCGCCCACTACGGTTTCAATTCCACAGGCAAATCACGGGGGGGTGCGAGGCCTTCGGCGGAGCGTTCCATGTGCTTCCAAAGCGGTGTGGCGACGTTGGTGATGTCGCCGCCGGTGGCGAGGAAGAAGCGATCGTCGATAGGGCCGGCGTTGATATTGAGAACTGGATTGCGATCGGCGGTGAATTGGGCCTTGGTCAGCGGTTGCCAGGCTTTATCCGTCGTGAAGACATAGCCACCGCCGAAACGGGCCTGACGTGTTTGGGTCGCCGATTCGCGATTGCGGCGAAAGTCTTCGACAAACGAATAGTAGCCGCTCAAAGGCTTGCCGCCGGTGAGCGTGCTGAAGGTGATGAGATGCTTCCAGGTTTTGGTGTCGTTGAGATAGAAATAGCCAGCGAACTCGGTGCGGTCGCCGTCTGGCTTGGCGGTGACGAGGAAGCGGTAGGTTTCGCCGACTTTCCAATCGAAATCGTAGAACGATTGCCCTCCGGTGCCTTCGTTGCCGAAGCGGCCAACACGCACGCCTTCGCCTTGATGCAGGAGTTTGACCCGTTTGGTTTCGTCGACTTTGCTGGGGTCGTCCTGGCTACCAGGATCCCAGACGGAAAAGATCAGCAGTTTTTTGCCGTTGGCCAGTTCCTGGATACCGTAATAGCCTTTGCTGAATCCGCAAACGCAGAAGTAGGTGCCAGGGGCCGATTTTTCAACCGTCACTTCGTTATAGAAGGCCGTGCCGGTCGGAGCCGTGTAGCCCAAATGGACAGAGCGACAGGCGATATCCTTAAGCTTTTCATCGGCCAGCGCCGAGCGCGCTCCGACGAGGGAACAGCCAACAGCGAAGGCAAGCAGGAGCGACAGGCAGGCGGGGCGGGGCATGATGTGGGTTCGCAGCGGAAGGGAGTTAGTATTGGGGAGCGGGGTAGATTCTAATTGATCGGCCTTGGTGGAGAAACTTGAAAACCCGCAAACTCGGAATTCACGGGAAAAACAGCGGAGTCAAGCGATATTTGGCCGATGTCAAGATTTCGCGCCAGCCCGGATTGCAATCTTTGGAATTGCCGGTATACTTCGGGGCTTATAGTTAGTGTAAAGGTGTGTACCAAGTAGGACATAGTCTCGTATCAGGCAGATTGAAGGAGATTCGCCTTGCGGCCGAGCGACAGTTAGCTCGTTCAGCGGAGGAATCGCGGTAGCCCATGACGATCACGAAAGAGCGTAAACAAGCTGTTATCACCGAGTACAAGCGTGCCGATAACGACTCCGGATCTCCGGAAGTCCAAATCGCCATTCTGACCACGCGCATCAACAGCTTGACCGAGCACATGCGGACCCACGGCAAGGACTACGCCAGTCGGCGCGGCCTATTGGCAATGGTGAGCCGTCGCCGGCGCTTGCTGGATTACCTGCGCAAGGTAAGCCCTGGCAAATACGTCGAAATCATTGGGCGTCTCGGCATTCGCAAGTAAATCGTTAGTCGGCGGGGAGTTATATCTCCGCCGTCTGTCGTTTTGCGCGATGTCTGTAGCTGCGTGAATGCCACTCTGGCGTGCTAACCTGCCAAGCATTGGGCTTGGTGCGTTGCATAATCGGTCGTCAGCTTTTTTCGCAGGGCGTTCTGCCCTGCGATCATCTTTCGTCGGCGCGCTGCGAGACGCAGCAAACAAGGTAGGTATTGTGACAGTTCGCGTTGAAAAGCAAATTGGCAAGCACGTTCTCTCATTTGAAACAGGTTATTTCGCCAAACAAGCCGCCGCAGCGGTTATCGTGCGTTATGGCGATACGGTGGTTCTCACCGCCTGTGCTTCTGGTCCCTCGCGACCAGGACAAGACTTCTTCCCGCTGACTTGCGATTATCGCGAGCGCGTCTCAGCTGCTGGTAAGTTCCCTGGCGGGTTTATCAAGCGCGAAGGTCGTCCGACGACCAAAGAAACACTCACGTCGCGATTGATGGATCGTCCCATCCGCCCCCTGTTCCCCAAAGGCTTCATCGATGAAGTCCAAGTGCAAGCGATGGTCCTGGCGAGCGACAAGCAAACCGATCCCGACGTGTTGGCGATGAACGCCGCCTCGGCCGCGTTGCATATCTCGCCGCTGCCGTTTCATGGCCCCATCGCTTCGGTGCGTGTCGGTCGCGTGAATGGCGAATTCGTCGCGTTTCCCACGGTGGATGAACTCGAGGAAAGCGATATCGACCTCATCATCTCCGGTTCGGAGAATTTGGTGGCGATGATCGAAGGCTTCGCTCGCGAAGTGGTCGAAGACGAAATGGCCGCCGCGATCGACTTCGGTCATGGCGTCATTCGCGAAATCATCGCTTTGCAGCAGGATCTTCAACAACAAGTCGGCACCATCAAGGCGGAAGTCAAGCCGTTCGATGATGGTGGTTTGTCCAATCGGCTCAAAGAACGCTACTTCCAAGAATTGCGTTCGGCCAAGCAAACGACCGGCAAATTGGCCCGCGCTGAAGCGGTGAAGATGGTCAAGGATCGCGCTTTGTCCGACTTGATCCCCGATCCCAAAGCGGAAGGGGCCAACACGCTGCAGCAGTTCTCCAACGCCTGGCACGATTTGACCGAAAACGTCGTGCGCGATTTGATCCTCGCCGGCACTCGCCCCGATGGTCGCGATTTCAAAACGATTCGCCCCATCGAATGCAAAACCGACATTCTCCCCCGCGTCCACGGTTCCGCCGTCTTCCAACGCGGCGAAACGCAAGCGTTGGTCACGGTCACTCTCGGCACCACACGCGATGAACAACGGGTCGACGGCCTGTTCGACGAATACTCAAAGAAGTTCATGCTCGACTATAACTTCCCGTCGTTCTCGGTCGGCGAATGCCGTCCCATCCGCGGTCCAGGCCGGCGCGAAATCGGCCACGGCATGTTGGCCGAACGCAGCGTGAAGGCCGTGCTGCCTGATCCCGAAGAGTTTCCCTACACGATTCGCGTGATCTCCGACATTCTGGAATCCAACGGCTCCTCGTCGATGGCGTCCGTCTGCGGTGCCACGCTGGGTCTGATGGATGCCGGCGTTCCCATCACCAATCCCGTCGCCGGTATCTCGGTCGGTTTGGTCTACGACGCCGACGACAAGTGGGTGATCTTCACCGACATCATCGGTGACGAAGATCACTACGGCGATATGGATTTCAAGATCGCCGGCACCCAAAACGGCATCACAGGCATCCAACTCGATCTCAAGATCACCGGCATCAACAGCGATATCATTCGCGCTACGCTCGCTCAGTCGCGCGAAGCCCGTATTGATATTCTGCGCAGCATGTTGACCGCGATCTCGCGTCCCAAGGATGACATCTCGGAATTCGCGCCGCGTTTGGTCCGCACCACGATCAATCCCGAAAAGATTGGCGCGCTGATCGGCCCAGGCGGCAAGAATATCCGCGGCATTCAGGAATCGACCGGCACAGTGATCGAAGTCACCGACGAAGGTGTCGTCACGATCGCCAGCAGCAACAAGGAATGGGCCGAAGCCGCCTTGGCTGCGGTCGAAGCACTCACCGCCACGGTGCAAGTCGGCAAGATCTATAAGGGTCGTGTCAGCAGCATCAAGGACTTTGGCGCGTTTGTCGAAATCATGCCAGGTCGCGATGGATTGGTGCACATCAGTGAACTCTCTGGCGGATTCGTCAGCAGCGTCGGCGATGTCTGCCGCGTGGGCGACGAAATGCAAGTCATCGTCATCGATGTTGATGATCATGACCGCGTGAAGCTCAGCCGCCGTCGGGCGCTGGAGCAACTCGGCATTGCCGACGAATACGCTGATCGTGTTCCCGCCGAAGGCGAAGAACGCGAGCCACGGGGCGACCGTGGTGGTGATCGCGGTGGCGACCGAGGCGGAGATCGCGGTGGCCGGGGTGGCGATCGCGGC
>JBGSHH010000125.1:0-10102 GCA_041752355.1 Pirellulaceae bacterium
GAGCCATGACATTCAGATAGAGCACCGAAAACGTCAGAATGTCGCCGAAGCTAATCCGTTGAATGATGGCCAGGTAGGTCGCCAAGGCGAGTACCAAAACATGAAACAATCCTTCGTTTAACGCTTTTGCGCAGCCATAAAGGGACATTTCGAAATGGTGTCGTATCTCACGATTGCGATGGCTTTCGGCGGCGCGAAACAACCGCAACATTTCCTGGTCGTACGTGTGAGCCACGCGAATATACTCCGCACTGGTAAGTTGTTCCACGACGGCCGCATCGATCACTTCGCAGTCGCGCATCAGTTGCAGACGAATATCCTTTTGCGAATGTAGTTGGCGCACGGTCAGCCAGATGGCAATGGGGACGACCCCCATCATGACACCGCCCAATAGCGGTTGCTTCACGACCGCGGCTGTTAGCGCCAATCCCCCTGTGAGAATCGCAGGCAAGCAATCGAGGAACATCAGCCTGACAAAACGTACAAGCCCATCCACGCAACGAAAGATGCGGCTGTGCAGACCGCCGACCTTTTCGGCTGTGAGCGCGGTCAAGTCCAGTCGCAAGACATGGCCCGCGAGTCGCAGCTGCATATCGCGATTGATCAAGGTGCAACTACGATCGACCAAACTGCGACGCAGCACATGCAGCAACTCCCGCACAAAGTAGATGATCGCCAACCATCCGAGGATCGAGCCGGACGCCCAGTACAGCTCTTGTGTGCTGCGTTGGGAGTGGACGCCGCTTTGGATGCGATCGACGAGGATTCCCAGCAAAAGCGCCACGGCGGTATTGCCTGCGCTCGTGACTGCCATGACGCCAGCGGCCGCGGATAGCGCCCCGCGTTGCACGAATGGTACCAACGACCAAACCTGGCGTCCACGTAGCCAGAGTAGCGCCAGTTCGCTGCGCAGACGAAATGCTGGTGGCGATTGATTCATCGCGGCCTCTCTCGATAGGGACAATTTTCGCTAATGCTTGAAGCGCGCGGGAGAGGAATGCAGCGCGATTGAAGGTTGTGATGTTGGCTTGCGACTCATTTGGCGATCGTTTGGAGCGAACTTGTATTGAGATGTACCTCGATGTCTTGAACCCCGTCCGATTCGACCAACTCGATCTCGACATACTCGCGCGCCTGGTCGTCGGAGGTTTTGGACTGAGCGACCACGTGAAATCTCCAAGTCGTCTTGCGCCGGCGCAGGGTTAACCTATAACCGGGCCATTCCGGTGGCAGGCAAGGTCGAAAGCGTACGCGGTCGCCATGCACTTCAAAGCCGAGGATATTTTCAATCGCAACGCGATACATCCACGCGGCGGATCCGGTATACCACGACCATCCTCCACGACCGGTATGCGGCGGGACACCATAAACGTCGGCGGCGATAACATACGGCTCAATCTGATACTGCCGCGCTGCGGCTTCCGTGGCCGCATGGTGAATCGGATTGATGAGCGAGAAGATCTCGTGGGAGCGCGCGCCCAGTCCCATTTTCGTAAGTGCCTGGATGAACCATAGCGCCGAATGCGTGTACTGGCCGCCATTCTCGCGAATGCCTGGCAAATAGCCTTTGATGTAGCCTGGATCGAGCGCGGTCTGATCAAACGGCGGGGCGAAGAGCAGCACCAGCTTATCCGCGGCGCGCACCAAACGCTCATCCGCGGATTCCATCGCAAGCGCCGTTCGTTGGGGATCGGCCTCCGCCAGTACGGCCCATGATTGGGCAATCGAATCGATCTGGCATTCGTCGTTTTGCACAGAACCCAGCGGCGTACCGTCATCAAAATAGGCACGTCGATACCAGTTGCCATCCCAGGCGTGTTCTTCCAGGGACTTGCGCAAGGCAGCGGCGCGCTGGCGGTAGCTGCTTACAAACTCGGATTCGCCCCGCGCTTCTGCCAGCGGAATGAAGCGGTCGAGCAGCACCAAGAGAAACCATCCCACCCACACACTCTCGCCTTGGCCGAGTTCACCCACTTTGTTCATGCCGTCATTCCAATCGCCACAACCCATCAGCGGCAAGCCATGTTGCCCCAGCTTAAAGCCGTGCTCGATCGTCCGGCGACAGTGTTCAAACAAGCTCGCTTGCTCCGACGATTCGTCTGGCAGTTCGTAGCGCTCATGTTCGTGACTTTCCAACAACGGCGAGGTCAAGAAGTGCGTCTGCTCATCGAGAATGCTTGTATCGCCGGTCGTTTGCACGTAATGACAAGTCACGAGCGGTAACCAGAGCAGGTCGTCGGAGAAGCGCGTCCGCGTGCCACGTCCCGAAGGTGGATGCCACCAGTGTTGCACGTCGCCTTGTTCGAACTGTCGCGAGGAAGCGCGCAGGATATGCTCGCGCGCCAGATCGGGGCGACTAACCGCTAACGCCATCACGTCTTGCAATTGATCGCGGAAACCGTATGCTCCTCCCGCCTGATAAAAGGCGGAACGGCCCCAGAATCGACAACTGAGCGTTTGATAGAGAAGCCAGCGATTGGCGATGAGATTGAGCGCGCGGTCGGGCGTCTCGAACTCGATGGTGCTTAGCACCTCGTTCCAATTCGCCATGGCCGCGTCGTGGGCGCGCGCTACATCGCTCACCGTGGTGTACTTCGCCAACAAAGCGACTGCTTCCTCTTGATCGCGCGCGCTCCCCAGCAGGAACACGACTTCGACCGTTTCGTTAGGCTGCAATCGCAAACTCGTTTCCACCGCCCCACAAGGATCGAATCCCGCGCCGACACGACCGGAAAGCTTCCCCTGGCGAATGGCATCGGGCGCGGCGAGATCGCCATTGCGCCCGATAAATTCCCGACGATCGCCGCATACCGTGTGCGTTCCGAGCGTCTGCAAGAAAGCGACTTGCCCGCCAAACTCCGAATGGTAGGCATTTCTAGCCAGCAAAGCACCGCTCTGCGGATCCTGGCTAGTCACGATATGCAATTGGGTCTGTTCACGGTTCACTCCCAGTACCCATTCGACAAAGTACGTCAGCGACAAGGACTTTGCCGACGCTTGTTGGTTGGTTAGTTGGACGCGAATGAACTTGATCGGATCTTCGGCCGCGACGGAAATGGTCACTTCCTGGCTGAGGCCGTGACTATCTTGCACATACGTTGTATAGCCTTGGCCATGATGCACCCAGCGTTCGCTACCTTCCCCTAGATTGCGCAGGGGCGACCAAAGTTGCCCCGTCGATTCGTCTTGGATGTAGAGCATTTCCGCAGGCGTGTCGCCGACTGGATCGTTGCTCCAGGTTGTAAGTTTGTTCTCGCGGCTATTCTCAAACCAGGTGAAGCCGCCGCCTGATTCGGTGAGCAGCGTGCCAAAGCGAGGATTGGCAATCACGTTTGACCAGGGCATCGGTGTCGGCGTGCCAGATCGCAGCAGCATTCGATACTCACGCCCATCGCGAGTGAAGCCACCCCAACCATTCCAGAACTCTAGTTGGATATCCCGCGTGTGCGTGTTGGCGTTAATGTTCGATTGGGCAGCACTCGGCGTCGGCAGCTTAGAGTTCGACGCGCGCGACACGCTCTTGAGGGGTGTGACTGTCTTAACGGGTGATGCCTTCGTGACGGGCTCCACCTTCAGGCTGCCATCGCTCTTAGCGACGACCGGATTTATGGGTGGTGGATCGAGTTGTTGCGCGAGCGATCCGCGTTCGCCATGCAGAACGACCGTGGCCGCTGTATCAAGTAACGCACGATCCTCGCGCGCTAGTTGAGCGCCCCGCAACACAAATACATTGGTGGGTCCGGCCTCGGGCGTACGATGTACTTCGTTCAGAAGACTGACGAGTTGTTCTTGTAAAGCGTCGATATAACTGCCTGGGAAGTCATTCAGCAGGATCAGATCGACGCGCAAGCCATGCGCTCGCCAGAAAGACTGAGCTTGCACGATCTCCCGTGCCAAAGAGATTTGTTCCGGTTTGGTGATATGCACCAACACAATCGGCGAATCGCCAGAGATGCCAAACCGCCATAAGCCAGGCTGGCCTTGTCGATTCGCCAGCAGTTGCGCCTCTGGGCCACGGCGGGCTTGATCGGGATAAAGTACGGAGCCTGCCAAACGTTGAAACAAATGTGCTTTCGCAGGCGAGACTTGCAAATGCCGCAACTGTACCTGGTTGAACGCCCACGCCAACTCGAACGCCCGTTGCACGCTGCGCGGTTCGTGATATTGATCCGCGAGGGAAATCGCCTGTTCGCGCGTTTCGGCAATGGCGGTCGTGAACGCGAGCGTCGTGGATTCGTGAGGTCGCACTAGTACTTTGCAGCGCAAGCTAAAGATCGGATCGAGGACCGCGCCTACCTTGCCACTGAGCTTGGCACCCCGATCGAGCGCCGCAGGTGAATGGGCCGAACGACAGCGACCGAGAAAGGCCTGGCGGCTGCTTTCCCATTCGACATTCGCCACGACATTCTCGTTCGCAGCTAGTACGTGCAAGCACCACTTTGGCTCTTGTCGCGCGTCGCGTGGTCGACGGCGCGCCAGCAGGGCCGTCTCTTCCGCGATGTATTCCGTTTCGATAAAGAGCTTCTGGAACGCGGGATGCGCCAGGTCCGCCTCGGCAGAGTTGAGCACCACTTCCGCGAAACTCGTGACCTCGATTTCGCGAGGTCGATCGCTGTGATTCGTAATCTTTAGTTGCCGCACTTCCGCGTTGTTTTCCGAGGAAACCGCCACTTCCATGTGTGTTTCGATTTCGCCATCGCGGCGATGAAAGTCCGCTTTATCGATCGAATAGATGACTTCATACGAATCGGGAGTGGCACGGGTCGGTTGATACGCGGCGGACCAGACGCGCCCGCTCTTGAGCTCGCGCAAGTAGATGAACTGCCCCCAATGATCCTGCGTGACATCGCTTCGCCAGCGCGTCAGCATGAGGTCACGGCACTGGCTATAGCCACCGCCGGTGTTCGTCAGCATGACCGAGTACTGCCCATTGGAAAGCAGGTGCGTGCGTGGCGTGGAGGTCTCGAATCCCACGAGTTTGCGACTTACGAGTTCATCTTCGGTCGAGGGCAACTCGACGACTGCGACCTCATCCGCATTCGGCTGAACTTGCGGCATCGTGGCGGGCATCTTCTCCTGCAGCAAGAGTTCCGTCGATCGCGCCAGTGGATGCGAGTGAAACAATTCTCGCACATGTCCCTCATGCATTAAGTTGCCCAGCGCGATCAGACTCATCCCCTGATGATGCGACATGTGGCAGCGCACGATGATACTGCGCTTGCCAGGCGGGACACGATCGGGGGTATAGTCGATCGCATCATAAAACCCCCAGTGACCAAGACCCCCTTCGGCTGCCAGGTATTCCAAGTTTCGCGCGGCGGAACCGGGTGCCGTCTCCAAGGCGAGAAAGGTCGAGTAAGGCGAGACGACCAGATCCTTCGTTAAACCCCGTTTGAGCCCCAGTCCCGGCACGCCGAAAGAGCGATAGTGGTAGTCAGAATTGATGGCAATCGCGCCAAAGGCCGATTCGGAAATGCCCCACGGCACCCCATGCTGACGGCCGTATTGCTCTTGCCGTGCGACAGCTGTGCGACAGGTGATATCGAGGAGTGAGCCTGCATAGTTGCGCTGAAACAATGGCGGCATCATGAACTCAAACATGGTGCCGCCCCAAGACAGCAGCGCCAATCGATTGGTCAGGCGCGTTAAGGGACGACCGAGTTGAAACCAGTGCCGCGGTTCCACATCACCCTTCGCGATGGCAAGATGGCTCGCAAGGCGCGCTTCGGAACAGAGCAGGTCATAGTGCGCTCGATCGAGTTTGCCCTCTTCCAAATTGTAGCCGATCGAAAACAAGCGGCGCTGGGGATTGAACAGGAAGCGAAAATCCATTTCGAGCGCCATCGCTTCCATGCTTGCCGCGATTTGAGCGAAGCGCGTATCGAGCGCCAGTGCGGCGTGCACGGAAGATTCAATGGACTGCGCCAGAGCATCCAGCCAGGTCGACACGCTTGAGACCCGGTCCGCTTCTGCGTGCCGAGACAGAAGTCGCCGCAGGATCAGGAACCATGGCGTCGTCTTGGAATGGAGCTGCTTCACCTGATTCAGCGTGGTGGCATCGAGCAGGACGCGGACGAGCGATTCCCAGGCTGCCGCCAGCTCGGGCGATGCGTCCGTCCAAGCGGGCAGCGGCTTGCCTTTGGCATTTTTAGGAAGATCGCGCAGCATGGCCAGCCAGGGATAGAGCGCGGTCAGGTCGCTATAGACCCCATCCAACCAACCCAAAAAACATTGTGTTTTCGCGGCCGCCTCCCGAAAGGGAAATTCGCGAGATTCCACAAACTTCTGTAGGGCCTGGGTGAGCGCCGGTAAATGCCCATGAATCTCCGTCAGGCGAGTGTCCCATTCGAGGAGTCCTTCCGGAGTTGGCGTTTCAAACTGGCGCAAGGCACGTATCTCGGCCAGCATGTTATCCAAGGGATCGCTGACCAACCGCGCTCCGCGCGGTTGCAACATATTGAAGGCATCCTCCGTCAGATCGACGGTATCCACAAAGCCGGGCCAAAGTGCCGCTGGCAACACCGGCGTTTCTCGCAGTTCCTCAATCCCTTGCTTAAGCGCAAGCAGCGCGACCGCCAGATTGCCGCTATCTACCGTGGATACATAACGTGGATGCAGCGCCTGCATCGTGGTGGTTTCATACCAGTTGTAGAAATGACCGTTCAATCGTTCGAGCTTGGCCCAGTTTCCCAGACTACGTTCCCAAATGTCGATGAGCGGATGCATGCCGATGTATCCGAAGTCGCGGGCAACGAGGGCGGAAGTGAGAAATAGCCCTTCATTCGTCGGCGAGATGCGATGGGCGATTGTTTCGTCGGGATACTCCTGCATGTTATCGGGCGGCAACCAATGGTCCTCGGCGCCGACATAGCTCTCGAAAAACGCCCACGTCTGTCGCGCATACCGCCGCAATTGCTGTCGTTCCGGTTCCCCCAAGGGCTCCGGACGATAGTCGATCCGCCGATTGAGTAGTCGCAGTAGTATTGGCGCGATCAGCCACATTAGCAGTATGGGTAGCGCAGCGAGGCGACTAGCAGGTGGCAACATAATGGCGAGAACCACCGATAAGATCGCAATCATGCCCATCTGCATGAACACGGGCGAGCCAAAGCGAGTGAGTTGCCACTCCGCCGCCGCCGCCGTTTGCCACTCCAGCAAATGACGGCGGGACACGATCATGCGATACTGGGTGCGCGCGATGGCATCGATCGCCGAGAATGCTTTATAGGGCAAGAACGCCAAGCCCACGGCCGACTGCATGCCCGAACGTAGCAAGTTCGAGGCACTTACCTGGAGTTGGTCGTACCATTGAGCATTGAAGCGGAAGCTTCGGAGTGCGCCCAAAGCCTCGATCAAGGTGGGAAAGCAAACGACCAAGAGTCCCAGCAGTGTCCAGAACCAGGCGAGCGCTGGGGAGGCAAACCAACCCACGATGAGCAATAGCACGAGTGCCGGCGCGATCACGCTACGACGCAAGTTGTCGAAGATCTTCCAGCGTGAAAGAGCCGACAAAGGGTTCGGTCGCCACCCTGCACACGATGGCACGCGTGGCAAGAGCCAAGGCGCGATTTGCCAATCACCACGTATCCAGCGATGCTGTCGACGCGCATCCGCGTCGTAACGCGACGGAAAGCTATCGACAAGCTCGATATCACTTACCAAACCGACGCGCGCATGGCAGCCTTCGATCAAGTCGTGGCTAAGTATCTGGTTCTCCGGTAGCACATTGGCGATAGCGTGTTCAAATGCCTGAACGTCGTAAATGCCCTTGCCAGTGAAACTCCCCTCGCCGAACAGATCTTGATAGACATCCGAAGCGCAAGTCGTGTAGGGATCGATGCCTGCGCTGTTGGAGAAGAGCCGGCCGTACCAGGACTGATTCGCGCTGGCCAGATGCACGCTCACGCGCGGCTGCAACACGGCATAGCCGGACCCAATGCGATGCGTGACTTCATCGACGCGCGGCCGATTGAGCGGATGAGCCAAAGTGCCTATCAACTTGCGCGCCGCGTGATGGGGCAGTTGTGTATCCGCATCGAGCGTGATAATAAACTGGATGAGCGGCTTTTCTGTGGGACCGATCACGGCGGTTAGTTCGCCTTCTTGGACTACGAAGGAGGTCTCGCGATCGGCATGCAACAGGCGATTGAATTCCACCAACTTGCCCCGTTTGCGCTCCCATCCCATCCAAGTGTTCTCGATGGGATTCCACTTTCGCTCGCGATGAAAAAGATAGAAGGGGCGGCGACCTTCCTCCGCGTAGCGTTCATTCAACGCGCGGATACCAGCAATGGCTTGACTTACGAGTTCATCATCTTCCGGAGTATGTTGCGTTTGGCCATCCGCGAAATCCGTCAACAGTGCGAAGCCAATCGCCAACTCCTGATTCGCAAGATAGTGAACCTCCAGCTTTTCCAACAGCGATTGAACTTCCCGCGCGTTTGTGAGCATCGAGGGGACGACCACCAGCGTGGGATAGGTCAGTGGCACACCCTCTTTGAATTCCAGCTTGGGTAAGAGTTGAGGCGCGAGTAAATTCGTGACGAGATAGTTGGTCATGCCAACGGCGAGATCGCTCGCAGGCAAGAGCGCGAGTAGCGCCAACAGCGCAACCATCGCAGGCGAAGCCGATGTGAGAGCGATCGCAACAACGATGGCGATTAGTGCCACAGTAATGCTCCCAATCACGCCAAAGTACAGCAGATCGGGATGCTGCCGCGCGCAGCCGATCAATCGCTCTGGAATTGACGGGGAGTATCCAAGTTCTCGTTCCGCCTCTTTGCGCCCGGGCCCAATGAGCCAATAACCGACATGTCGGCGCATCCACTGGGATGCATTAGCGAGTGGCACTTCGGCCGCCATCGCGACAATCTTTTTCGCGACATCCAGGTCATTGTACTGGCCGCGCTTGGCCAAACGCTCCACGGCGTGGCGATAGCGATCGCGCGTGGGGAAGTCCATTTGCGCATAGACTTCGGCCGGATCTTGCTTCAACAACTGCTCGACGGGGCTCACGCGCTCAAAGAACGCCACCCAGTCCAGCGCCGAGATGAGACGCATGCTGGTGATAACGTTGCCAATCGATACCTGATTGGCCGCCTGACACTGATGTTCCTGCCGCACCAGTTGATCGACGTACAGGTCATGTTCGCCGAGCAAGCGTTCGAGCTCGCGGACGCCAACACTTTCAGGCGACTCCGCAATCAGTTGTTCCAAAACCTCCAAAACGAGCGGAGCGCATCGGTCGGGGTGGGACAAATCGAGCGCGAGGTGGCGTTCGGCGCGCCACGTTTCCATAACTTGATTGGCTTGGGCGCGACAATCACCGCGGTGAATGGTTTCGTCCGTCAATCGCCGCAAGTTCTCGACCAGCACCAGGCGAAGCATGATCGGTATCGCCCAAACTTCGCCAATCGAGAGCGGCGTGACAATTTGAAATTCTTGTATGAATCGCGCCAGCGTTTCTTCATCCAGACCACTATCGGTATGGGCGACTAATTCCATCGCGAGCACATAGACGCGGGGTTCGCCCGTGACGAGCTTGGGAAGTTCGAGATAGTAGCCGCGCGGCAAATCGTCGCGAATCTCGCGAAGCTGTTCCTCCACGACATAGAAATTGTCGAGAACCCATTCGGCATCGCGTGTAATCGGCGCGCCGTTCTGAACGTCAGTCGCGATGCGCGCATGGGCCGCGATAATTCGCCGCGCATTCTCTTCGAATCGCGCGCTGAAGCGTCCATCATCGCTATGTTTAGCGCGCAGCTGAAAGCTCTCCGCCAGGCGACGGGCATGATGTCCTAGATGCTCGGCACTGAACGCTTCCTTGCGAATGGGTGAAGTCGCGTCGGGCGAAACTTGGCTGGGATGCTTCTCCAGGGGTGCGATCGGTTGCGACATAGAAATCCCTGTCTTTTCCACTTAACAAAGTGACATGCCCCATTAATGCTACGCCTAGCGAGGCCGTGGCCGCTTGGAAAGCTCATTGGTCGCCGAGGAACCAGCGCGGCGCAGCAGCATGAGGAATTTGCTCTCCACCAATTGCGCCGGTCGGGTATTTGCCCGAGCGTCGAGAACCAGAGATTCGTCGGCAATTTGGTCGGCC
>JBGSHH010000126.1:0-2363 GCA_041752355.1 Pirellulaceae bacterium
TCTGTTTGATCGAACCAGATCAAGTTGAACTGATCTTGATTGGCCGCACGTGTGCCGAACAAGCGCAGGGCGCGATTGACATCGGCAAAGATCAGCCCCCGAAAGTCGCTATTGAAGAACTGCGAACCGCCCCGGAAAGAAACGAAGTCGTAGTTGGGGCTCAGATCCGCGAGTTTTGTTTCAAAGAACCACTCTTCCAGGGCGAAGTCACTATCGTCGCGCGTGCGACCGTAAGACGTGTCGGCATTCACGATTCCGAGTTCCTGCGTGTCGAGATAATTCACATTGAAGATCGGCGTCAGTTTGATCCGCCAATCGGCAGGCTTGAAGGCGGCATCGCCATGCAACAAATCGAACGAGAGCTTGAAGTAGTGGGTGTAGAAGAACTGATCGGGCTTGCCAAAAAACTCTTCTTGAAATGGATCGATGGTACTTTCAAATGGTGTCGTGGGTGTGGGGACTTGGCGCTCTTCCAGGATCATCAGGCTGGCGGCAGTGATGTTCAGAAACGTGTGTTGCCCAAGGATCGGATAGTCCCCTTTGAGCACGTTTTGATGATACGGGTCCCACCAATGTCCCAAGTCGTAGGGTGAGTCGGTATGCGGAAGGCGTCCTTCCTCGGAGCGATCCCACTCGGGCGGCGCGATCCGCCAGCGATCTTCCATGGGAACGAAGTGCGCGTCAGCTTGAGATTCGCGCGGCGCGATACCGGAAGGTCCAGAGTAGCCCGGCGTGACATGTTGTGGCCGCTCTACCCACGGTTCCTCATCGCGCGCGGAGAGTGCGTCGGCGAACGACGGCAGGTCGCGGCCAGGTTCGCGCAAAGCACGCGGGCGCAGGATGGGTTCGGCGTCGAGCGGTTCCATACCCTCAGGCAGCGGCGCGTCCAAGCTCGGCAGTGTCTGCGCCAGCAAAACGTAATTGGTAATAAGTCCCAGCGCAAAGGCGATCCATCCCCAGTGCGCACTGCGAACCCTCCGGCGGCGCAAGATGCGCGCAGCCAGCGACTTCAGCCCTGGAAGTGCCACGGATGCCAGCAAGGGAATGCTATCAAAAGAAGCTGGTTAAATGACGCAAACTCTAACGCTTGTATCGGTCCTGCGGCCTGAGCGAGTAAAAGCGGTCTGAACGATTATTCCAGCCGAAGCAAACGACTAAGCACCCTTGGGTGTTAACGAACCGCCGCCATCCTCGCGCATCTCGCTAAAGTCCCCGTTTTGTTGCAGCAGGTGCGGGTTGTGGCTAGTGTGGAGAGGGACGTGGATGCGGTTGTCTGCGAGGTCTGAGAAGAGTTTGCGATTTGAAATGAGTAACAAAGCCGGCGCGCGTAGGTCGATCGTTCGCGCTTCGTTGCCCCTGCGCCAACGAAGGGGACGCGCCACGCGCCTTAGGCGACTGGAAACGCTCGAACGACGCGATCTCATGGCGGTTGAGGCGTTCGTCCCGTTGGCTGGCGATTGGAATGGGGATGGGCGCGATTCGCTGGGTCTCTATGACATTCAGACGCATCAGTTCTATTTGCGCGATATCAATGCGCCAGGTTTTCCGCATCGGGTCGTGACGGCGACCGCGGCAACCAATGCTAGCCAACCGATTGTCGGCGACTGGAATGGTGATGGGCACGATACGCCGGGCTGGTTCAATCCGGCGACCAAGTCGTTCACGTTGCTCGATGGCCAAGGTCAGATTGCGGAACAACGTTACTACCTTGGTTCCTTGCCGAGTGACTTCAAAGCGATCGCAGGCGATTTCGATGGCGATGGTCACGATGACGTGGCACTCTATTTGACCTCATCGCGCGAAGTTGCTTTTCAGCAATTCGGTGTCTGGTCGTCGCAAGCCTTTGATGGCGTTACTGAGGATTCCTTACAGCCTTTTGTCGCTGACTTGGATGGCGATCGGATTGATGAAGTCGCATTGTTGAATATCACCAGCGGCGCGATTCATCGCTTGGGGAAATCCACGCTAGAGACGGAATTGCCAGGCAACGCCGCAGCGCTGCACATCGTTGCTGGCAAATGGAGCGGACGTGGCGGCGACACGCTTGGTTGGTTCCAAGTCGACAGCGGCATCTTTACTCCCTGGCAAGTTTGGAATCGTGATCCGCTGGCTGAGTCGCTATATGCCGTGCCCTCGGTGAATGTGCAATCGCATATCGATCAGTTGATGTCCCAAAGCTGGAACAACCCGCGCGACGCGGTTGATGTGGATAACGATGGCCGCGTGACTGCCATGGATGCGGTATTGGCCTTGAATGCCATCAACACGTATGGATTACGATCGCTACCTGACTACCACCGCACGACATCCAACACGACGTTCATCGACACCAGTGGCGATGGGTTGTTGTCACCGCTGGACGT
>JBGSHH010000127.1:0-13436 GCA_041752355.1 Pirellulaceae bacterium
CGAGACGGTGACGACCGTTTTGGTCGCAGGCTTTACATTGATAACGGTAATCAACGTGGGCTTGCTCCAACTCGATCCCATCTGGCACATGCAGTGGCAAGATCTAGTAAACGGGCTGAGCTTTCGTTTGCCACCCGCCGCGCCCAATTCAACCGGGCTGAGCGCCGTGGCGACGGCGCTAGCGACGTTCGGCATCATTGGCGTCGGCACGAATGAACTACTCGCCTATCCCTACTTCTGCATCGAGAAGGGCTACGCTCGTTTCAGTGGTCCGCGCGACGACACGGAAGGCTGGGCGGCGCGAGCGCGGGGCTGGATGCGCGTGATGCGCGCCGACGCCTGGTGCTCGATGGTGGTCTACACGTTTGCGACGGTGGCGTTTTTTATTCTCGGGGCGGCGATTCTCCATCCGATCGGTCTCGATCCCAAAGGGACCGAGATGATTCGCACACTGGCAGTGATGTATGAACCGATCTTCGGTTCCTGGGCGCCGATTTTGTTCTTGGTTGGGGCGTTCGCGGTGCTGTTCTCGACGTTCTTCGTCGCCAATGCTGGCCATTCGCGCGTCTGCGCTGATGTGGTGCGCGTGCTGTCGCATGACGGGATCGGCGAACAAGGCTTCTATCGCGGCGTGCGGATCTTTAGCGGAGTGCTGCCGTTCATCTGTTTGTTCATGTACCTGTTCTATCCCGAACCGCGGATGCTGGTACTGATTAGCGGCTTCATGCAGAACTTGATGCTGCCGATGCTGGCAGGCGGCGCACTTTATTTCCGCTACTATCGCTGTGACGCGCGCGTCCGGCCAAGCAATCTGTGGGACATTTTTCTCTGGGTTTCCGCTTTAGGCCTGTTGATCATCGCGTGCTGGGCCTTGAAGGAATTTCCCGAGAATCTGATGAAAATGTTCCCCACCAGGTAAGCGTTAGCGGTCGTAAGGCTGGTAGCGATTTCACAGGGCAAAAAGCGGCAGAAACCCTGCTACGAATGCCGGTCGCCAGCGTGCTTGCAAACAACCCACCGACGTACAATGTCTCCAATGCCGCGCGGCTGCGCGCCGGCTTGGTCCCTCTCATTTCGCAACGCTAGTGAATCGCATTCGCTGGATCTTGATGCTACTTGCGCCCGGTCCGATTCTCGTGGGATCGATGGCCTTGTCGCGTTACGCGCGCTCCGATCGTCCCGCGCCGCCATCGACCAATGATGTCATCGTGCGGGGACAGCAGCCGGAGCCCAGCAGCGTTTCGCCCGTGGAAGTGGATGATTCGCTGGAACGCCAATGTCAAGAGCGGGGCGACGCCTGGCAACGACAACTCGGCGCGCCGTGCGAGGTCGTGGTCGCCGCGCCGTTTGTGTTGGTTGGCGATTTGTCGCGCGAGGAGTTGCGCAAGTGGCACACGCAAACCATCGCTCCCGCCACCAGCGCCATGCTCGCACGCTATTTCCAAACCTCTCCGACTGAACCAATCTCCGTCTTGCTCTGTTCTTCGCCGGTCAGCTACGAACACTACGCCGAGCAACTCTTTGGCGATCGCGGCGTGTCGATCTATGGCTACTACAAACCGCGCCAGCGCGCGCTGGTGATGAATATTTCCACAGGCGGCGGCACACTGGTGCATGAACTCACCCATGCGCTGATTGCCTTCGATTGTCCGGAAGTACCGGATTGGTTCAACGAGGGATTCGCGTCGCTGCACGAACAGTGCCGCTTTCGTTCTGACGAACGCGGCCCTTGGATCGAAGGCCTGGTGAATTGGCGTCTTGATCACCTGCAGGCGGAAGTTGCGATGGGAAGTTTGCCGCCGTTAGAGACATTGCTACGCGACGACAACTTTCGCGGCCCGCGCGAAGCGGTGAACTATGCGCAAGCTAGATATCTCTGTCTCTATCTGCAACAGCAAGGCTTGCTTGAAGGCTTCTATGCCAAGTTGCGCACCCGAATCGACGACGATCCTACCGGCGAAGCAGCGCTCAAATCGCTGTTTCCCCAGCAATCGTGGCAAGAGATCAACGCCGACTATTTGCAATTCGTCCGCGCGCTACAGCTGCCGGAGTGAGTTCCAGACGCGCTTTCATGAACGTTAGCGTGCGAGAAAAGCTAGCGCGAAAGCGTTGTTCTTGTGCGGCATCGGAACCACCGCCGAGTAAGACCCCAAACGCTTCGGCGAATGCTTCTTGTCGCCCAGCGGAGCCCGTTTGCAGGTAATAAGCCAGTGACTCGCGATCGGCGACAGCGATCGCTGCCACATCCGCGGCATAGCTCGCCGCGAAATCAGGTGACGCCGACACAAATCGCCATCGGCCACCTTGGGCCAGATCAAACGCATGTCCCAGTTCGTGCCGCAGCACCCCTGCGCAACGCGATGCCGCAACCACATCGCCGCGCGCGTTGAGTCGTTTCTCGGCGATGATCAGCTTGCGATCTTGCGGCAAATGAACCGCATCGGTCTGTCGCCACGACATCCCCTCCGGCCAACCCCGAGGCGATGCTGCTAACAACTCCGGTGCCGCATCCACCACGAATTCCGCTAGCACCACGCGCCAGCCTGCTTGCTGCAACGTGTCACGAATTGGCGCAGGCATGGCGTGCCAGGCACCATGGACTTCCTTAACAAAGTTCGCCCCCAAAGCAGGATCGGCACTACTTGCGAGGAAGGAGGCTTCATTCGCTGAAGCGGTCCCCACAATCGCTACAACCAGCGCCACTGCCAACCAACACGCAATCCGTTTTGCCAGCCTGGCTGCGATCATGGTGGTAGAGTTATAAGCGGGAGTTTCTCACGGAACTTTCGGCGCGGAACCTTCCCAAATTCCCACCGCTTGAGCAAGAGCAATCCCCACCTGCCATGTCGCTCACACAAGACGCCGTATCGTTGTCGGATATCCCCGAGTTCGCCGAATTGGCGCGCCCCAAACTGGTCTTTCGCGATACGCTGCGCGTGTTGCATGTGATCAACGGCGAGCATTATTCGGGTGCCGAGCGCGTGCAAGATTTGCTCGGCTTGCGGTTACCGGAGTTTGATTTCGATGTCGGTTTCGCCTGCGTGAAGCCTGGCAAGTTCGCGGCGGCGCGCCAGGCGACCACTTGCACGGTGCTGGATGTGCCGATGGGTTCGCGCGTTGATTTTCGCGCTGCCTGGCGATTGTCCAAAGCAATTCGTGCCGGCGATTACCGCATCGTTCATGCCCACACGCCACGCAGTTTGCTCATCGCGCGGATGGCGGCTGGTTGGGCGAAGGTGCCGGTGGTGTATCACGTCCATAGTCCGACTTCGCGCGATACGACCCACTCGCTGCGTAACTGGTTGAACGCGACCTCCGAACGCATCAGCCTGGCCGGCGTGTCGCGGCTGATCTGCGTCTCGCATAGTCTGGGCCGCCACATGGAGCGCGCAGGCTATTCGCGCGAGATCATCAGCGTCGTGCCCAATGGCGTGCCCGTGATGGGCAATGTTGCCCCGCGCGTTACACCCCAAGAGACGTGGACGCTCGGCATGGTCGCGCTCTTTCGCCCTCGCAAAGGCTTGGAAGTCCTGTTGCATGCCTTGGCGTTGCTCCGCGAACAAGGGCGAACGGTGCGGCTCCGCGCCGTGGGACCGTTCGAGACCCCGGAATACGAGGCCTCCATTGGACAACTCGTGAATGAACTTCAGATCGCCGATTTGATTGACTGGGTCGGGTTCACGCGCGATGTGAGCAGCGAGCTAGGTCGCATGGACCTCTTCGTGCTGCCGAGCCTGTTTGGCGAAGGCTTGCCGATGGTGGTGCTGGAAGCAATGGCGGCTGGCGTGCCCGTGGTGGCGACCGATGTGGAAGGGGTGCCGGAAGCGATTCGCGATGGGATCGACGGGGCCATCGCCAAGCCCAACGACGCCCCGGCGCTGGCCCGCGCGATTGGCAACTTCGTGCGTGGGGAACTCGATTGGCAAGCGGTGCGCGCCAGTGCTTTGCAACGTCAAGCGGCTCATTTCTCGGATCGCAGCATGGCAGCGGGAGTCGCGGCGGTTTATCGACAACTGGGCATCGAGCGGCAGATCACCTCCGTCTAGGTGGGCAGACTTTTCTCACTGCCTTGGGCGAGGAAATAGCGGCAGACAGGATTGTCCGCCGTACCATGTCTGCTCGCACCATCATTGACGCCCCGAGCGCAGCGTGGTATCCACGGTTTTCCTCGCCAGACAACCGGGACTTCGCTCATGAACTGCGTCACGTATTTGGAAAGTGCCATCGATGGCACGCGCCTGCCGTCCGACTGCTTGCAAACATTGCATAAGGATCGCCCCTTGTGGGTGCGTTACGATCTGGAGCAAGTGCGGCGCACCATGAGCAAAGCAGCACTCCGCGATCGCCCCGCGACGATGTGGCGTTATCGCGAACTCTTGCCAATTCAGCCTGGTCAGGAAATCGTCTCGCTCGGCGAGAACATGTCGCCGCTGTTGGCGTGCGAGCGTTTGGGGACGCAGTTGGGCGTGCGCGATTTGTGGATCAAGGACGAATCGCAACTGCCAACCGGCAGCTTTAAGAGTCGCGGCCAAGCGCTGGCGATCACCATGGCCAAGCATTTCGGCGTCTCGCGGGTCGCCATTCCGACCGCTGGCAACGCAGGCGGAGCGATGGCTGCGTATGCAGCGCGCGCCGGTTTGGAAGCGTATGTCTTCATGCCGGAGGATACGCCGGTGATCAATCAATATGAATGTGTATTGGCGGGCGCGAAGACGTGGCTGGTCAACGGACTGATCACCGATTGCGGGCGCATCGTGCGCGAAGGCAAAGAAGCGATGGGCTGGTTTGATATTTCGACCTTGAAGGAGCCGTATCGCATCGAAGGCAAGAAGACGATGGGCTTGGAACTTGCCGAACAGTTCGATTGGCAATTGCCCGACGTGATTCTTTACCCAACCGGCGGCGGCACGGGCCTCATCGGGATGTGGAAAGCTTTTGCCGAGTTGGCGGCCATCGGCTGGTTGACGACTCCGAAGTTACCGCGGATGGTCGCGGTGCAATCGACAGGCTGCGCGCCGATCGTGACCGCCTACGAGCAGAACGAGCGCTTTGCGCAGCCTTTTCCCAATGCCGCCACCATCGCCAGCGGCATTCGCGTGCCGGCTGCCGTCGGCGATTTCATGATTTTGGACGCGGTCCGCGCCAGTCAAGGCGTGGCGATTGCCGTGGAAGAAGCGAGGATTTCGGCCTGGATGCAACAAGCGGTGGCGAGCACAGGCATCGCCATTTGCCCCGAGTCCGCCGCCTGCGTGGGCGCACTGGAGACGCTCGCCGGACGGGGTTGGATTCGCCCCGAAGAGCGCGTCGTGATTTTCAACACGGGTGCCGCGCAGAAGTATGTCGAGGCGATCACTGCGGCGCTACCCCGGCTGGATTGCAAAAAACCGCTCGACTTTTCGGAAATTGCGGGTAACCGTTCACGCCAGCACGCGGGGCGCAGCGGGGATTAAGCGCCAATTAGGCGAGGCGGTCACAAAGAGGCGGGCGCCAGCAGCGAGGGAGGCGGGATGTTGCTCAGGTGCGCCAGCAGCGATTGTTCCAGAAACGCCAGAAGATCACGACCTTGTTGACGACAAGTCGCAATCGTGGTCCAGATCCACTGGCACCAATTGCGGCCCCGCGCGCTGCGCTTTCCTTGCGTCACTTTGCGGTCGATCACCACATGACGCAATGCCTGTTCAGCCGCATTGTTCGTCGGCTCTAAGCCTGGCTCCTGCGTAAAACGCAAGTACTGCTGGCCATGCTTCACGAACCGTCGCTCCACATTCCATGCCAACTTCGTCGTCGGCACGCGATCCGTCGCCACACGCTCCAGACGCTGACCTTGAGCGATGAGCGCCGCGCGCCAAGTAGTCTCTTCCGATGCATCCCGCGACGCATGCCACAACGGGAACAATCCTCTCAACTCCACTAGCAACTCGCCTGCGAACTGACGGCAGTACTCTTCCAGCCACTCGCCCAGGAACTTCACATCGCGGATGAAATGGGCCAGGCAGAACTGCGCATCGGCGCGAGGATGCGCGTCGAAATAAGTGCGATAGGCGGTGTAATAATCGGCCATCAATGTGCCTGCGAACTCGCTCCCTAGCACCTGGTTCAGAACCTCCGTGCTCCGCGTCGGATCGATGTGAAACAGCAGCGTGAACTGCCGCGCACGAAAGACCCAGGTCCACTGCCACTGGCCATTTTCGCGATGACTGGTCTCGTCGATATTCACCGCAGATTCATGAGGATTTTGCCCACGCAGCGCGTCGTAAGCAGGCTGTAAGCTTCGCGTTACTTTCTGCACGGCATTGACCAACGTGCCGGTGGCGAGCGAGAGTCCGCAGGTCTCGCGCAGGAACTGCCTAATGGTGCGAAAGCTGGCGTGGCACGCGCCCTTAAGATACGCGATCAGCGTTGTTAGCCGCGGACCACACAGCCCCCAAGCCATCACTTGCGGCGTAATCGGCTTGGTGAAATTCGCCTGGCAAGGGTGACAACGGCAAGTGCAACTGAGGTGTTTGGTGACGAGCGTGGGCTTCGCCACCCACTCGACTTGTTGAACTACCTGGGCTGGTTGAAGAAGTTGCTCGACCCAACCCCCACACTGCGGGCAAGCGTCATGTGCATGTCGCTCGACGGCTTAGATTTCCTGACGCGCAAACTGTGTTCGCTGCTGGGGAGCGTATCCTTCTTGCCCGCCTCGTCGCCGCTTACCGCGGGCGGACTTCTTCGGCTTGATGATGTCGGACGAAGGGGACTTCGATGAGTTGCCTGAATCTTTCTTGGAGCCGCGCAACTCTTCCTGCAACTGTTTGACGTGTGTTTCCGTCTTGATCGCCCGTGCTTGCAATTGCGACAGCTTGAGTCCCAATCGTTCGACATGCTGCATCAACTCGGAATAACGTCGCTCCCAGTCGGCGATCTGCCGCTTGAGTTCTCCCCCGTTCGCGAAATCACTGAGTCGACCCGCCACCTCCGCCACCACCATAACCCTTGCCACTCAAAACACCAAATCTTTGTGCTAGCGTGGCAATTGATTTGCGGCTTGCAACTAGGTCAACAGACTCGATTCCTATTGACCGTTCTCAATCGACACGGCCGGCAAACGAGGTGGCTGAACCGTGGATCGCATCGCCCGATCGACCGCGTCGAGGTAGTCGCCATTGCCTCCCGCTGGTGGCGTGTCGGTGACGAGTACTTCCGGCAGCGGGCCAACGACGATGTTCTGTAGCGCCGTTTGCACCGAGTCGACTCGCGCGGTGGTCGCTTCTTGGCTATCGCCGCGCAGTACCCATACCGTACGACGTTGCACGGGAGCTTGGGTCACAATCCAGTGCGCTTTGATGAAGCCGGCTTTGGTGAGCGTGTTCTTCTCGACGTCGAACATCTCGTTGCCAAGCGTGTTCTCGCGTCGCCAACCATTATCGACCATGGCCGCCATTGGTTGACGCACGGCCATTTGATCGGCACAGCGAAAGGGGAAGGGCCACTCGTTGGAGCGATGGTAATCCACTTTGGTTTGATGCCACCATTCGTGCCATCCTGCCATAGCAGCCGCGCTGCTGCAGAGAGCAATCACCACCGCCGCCCCAAATTCACGATATCGCATGGGCATCCTCCTCCGCTGGACCGCCTGGGGATTGCGACGCGTCATCCAATAACGCATCACCCAGCGGCTTCGTGGATTGGTATCGGCCAATCCGCGGAGAAGCTATCACTTGTCAAAACGCAACTGGCAGACTTTGCCTAAATCGGATAATCATCGCCTGCATAGTCGCACTAATCGGCAAAGAGTGACGAGCGACCCCGCCGCGAGGGATGCTGCGGGGCGAGCGAATCCATGTTTACTGATGGAAGGTCGGCACTTCAACGCCCCAACTCGTTCCCAACCGAGTTGTAGAACGAGCATGGGATTTCGTCGATGCGTTAGCGACCTTGCATCGCTGGGAACATTTCGCGAATCATGGTGATGGCGGCGGGACCGACCAGAACCACAAAGATGCCAGGGAAAATGAAGAGCACCAGCGGGAAGATCAGTTTGACCGCCGTCTTGGCGGCCTTTTCTTCGGCGATTTGGCGACGTCGGGTCCGCATCGAATCGCTTTGCACGCGCAACGCCTGGGCGATGCTGGAACCGAACTTGTCGGCCTGAATCAGGATTGCCGCCAGCGAACGTAAGTCGTCGACACCCGTTCGGTTGCCTAAGTCTTGCAAGACTTGCGATCGACCGCGGCCCATTTGTAAATGCAAATTGCACAAACCGAACTCTTCCGCGAGCACGCGATGCGACTTCTTCATTTCCTCGGCGACTTTACGCATGGCCTGATCGAGACCCAAGCCCGCTTCCACGCAAACCACCATCAAGTCCAAGCAGTCAGGCAAGCCGAGGAAGATCGCTTCTTTGCGCTTTTTACTCAGGAACCACAGCACGACATCCGGCACGAACAACATACCGCCGGCGCAGAAGATCGTGCTCATTAGCGAGTTCATGCTATAGCCGCGGAGCAGCAATAAGCCACCACCGAGGACCGCGCCAATCATCAAGCTGACGAAGCGAATGCTGGAGAACAACGCCACGGCTGATTCATTGCGAAAGCCGGCGTGCGCCAGACGCAGCCGAAGCTTGCTGACTTCTTGTTCGTTCTTGGGTTGCAGCGGCTTGGAGAGCGAGGGCGCAGCGGCTTCCAGCACTTTCGACATCGCCGATGCGCCGCCAGTTTCTGCGTCCTTCCGCTTGCGAATGGAAGGGTCCTTGAACTCTTCCAAGCGTTGTTCCGCGCGGGCCTTGGGTGTGGCAATGCGCTCCAGCACTAGCCACGCCAACGCACCGAAGGCGCCAAATAGCGCCAACGGAAGAATGCTCGCCAAGTCAAATAATGCGAGTACCATACCACCACCGTTAAACTTTGATGTTCACGATCTTACGGATCACGAGCGCGCCGAGCACCTGCAGAATGATGGCCGCGGCCAGCATCTGGTGACCCATCGGGTCGGTGAACAGCATCATGCTATATTCAGGATTTAGTCGCCACATTGCCAGGAATAGCGCCGGCGGCAATGCCAACAGCACGATACCCGACAAGCGACCTTCACCGGTTAACGCCTGTACTTGTCCCCAAATCTTGAAACGTTCGCGGACGATGTAGCCGATCTTGTCGAGAATTTCGGCCAGGTCACCACCGGTCTGACGTTGCAAAATCACGGCGGTCGCAAAGAACCGCAAGTCGAGATTGGGGATGCGTTCGGTCATTTCTTCCAAAGCTTGATCCAGCGGCTTGCCGAGGTTTTGCGCCTCGTAAGCGCGGCTGAATTCGCGCGCGATCGGATCGAGCATCTCTTCCGCCACCAGATTGAATCCCGAGCCTAGGCTATGGCCAGCACGCAAAGCGCGCGAGATCAATTCCAAGGCTTCCGGCAGTTGTTTGGCGAAATGTGCCATGCGACGACCGCGACGAAACCAGAGCCAAACCAGCGGCATCAATCCAAACGCGAGCGCCACCGGAGGCGCGATGACCAGTGGCAACCGAGCCACGACCACCAACAGCGCGCTGCCGCCAGCCAGTCCGAAGGAGATCGCCAGAAATTTGGAGGGGCTGATCGGCGAGTCGGCTTGTTCCAGAAACTTGCGCAAATCGAAACGATTCGCGAACAACTTCTCGAGCAGGCCGGGACCTTCGTCAAACGCGGCGGAAAGGAGATTGAGTTCTTTCTCGGCCACATTTCCCTTGCCACCCGAATGAACCGCGCCGGTGAGGATTTGCAATCGTTCCTCGGCGGCGCTACCGCTGTTGCCGCGGAACAAGAATGCCACACCGCCCACGAGCGTGGCCATGCCAATGAACGCCGCGATGCAGATGATAATGGTGAGCATAAAGCGGATCCTCGTGCGACTTCTCGAGCGACGATTCTGTACGGCGTCGCCTGGCCTATCGGGTAACGGATATGAAACTCTGTACCGTCGACGATTAGTGATCGAGCATCATCACGCGCTGGCGGAACGCGCTCGATGGCAAACGGACGCCGCACGATTCCAACTTGTCCATAAAGCTGGGGCGAATGCCAGACGCTTCAAAACGTCCCTTCGCGCGGCCATTTTCATCGAGGCCTTCCTGCACGTACTTGTAAATGTCTTGCATGACAACCGTGTCTTGCTCCATGCCGCAGATCTCAGTGATGTGCGTGACGCGGCGTTTGCCACCTTGCAAACGATTCGCCTGCACGATGAGATCGACGGCGCTGGCGACTTGTTGCCGAATCGCCTTGATTGGCATTTCAAAGCCGGCCATCATCACCATCGTTTCCAAGCGGGCCATGGCGTCGCGTGGAGTATTGGCGTGCAACGTCGTCATGGAGCCTTCGTGACCGGTGTTCATCGCTTGCAGCATGTCGAGCGTTTCTGGTCCACGACATTCGCCGATGATGATTCGTTCGGGGCGCATACGCAGGGCATTACGCACCAGATCGGTCGCTGTGATCTGGCCTTTGCCTTCAATATTGGCCGGACGGGTTTCCAGTCGCACGACGTGCTCTTGTTGCAATTGCAGCTCCGCCGCGTCTTCAATCGTGATGATGCGATCTTCATTGGAGATGAAGCTGGAGAGCGTGTTGAGCAGCGTCGTTTTACCGCAACCGGTACCACCACTGATGATGATATTCAGGCGAGCTTTGAGCGCGCCTTCGAGCAACATCACCATTTCTGGCGTGAAGGCTTTGAAGTTGAGCAAGTCCTCGAGCTTGAGCGGATTGCTACCAAAACGCCGAATGGAAACCGCTGCTCCATCCAAGGCGAGCGGCGGAATGATCGCGTTCACACGGGAGCCGTCCGTCAGACGCGCGTCCACCATCGGGCAGACTTCGTCGACGCGACGACCGACTTTCGATACGATGCGATCGATGATTTGCATTAAGTGGGCATTGTCGCGGAATTCGACCGTCGATTTCTCCATGCGGCCGCGGCGTTCCACGAAGATATGTTTGGGGCCGTTGATCATGATGTCGCTGATGGAGTTGTCTTTGAGCAACAGTTCCAGCGGACCCAGACCAAAGGTCTCATCGAGCACCTCTTCGATCAATCGCTCGCGCTCGTTGCGATTGAGAAAGGTTTCCTCGGTGTCGCACAAATGCTCGACAACCAGGCGAATCTCGCGGCGCAGCACGTCGCCTTGCAGATCACCGACCTTCGACAAGTCGAGCTTGTCGACGAGCTTGTTGTGAATCTTGCGCTTGAGTACTTCGAACTCCTCGGCTTTTACCGATTCCGGCGAACTCTTGCCGGGGAGCTGTTTCAGGGGTGTGCGTGGGCTACTCATTCGGCTTACTCACACGATCTTTGCGGTGGGAATCGGGCAACTTCCAAATAGCGTAGGGAGCATTCGCGATCGGCGCTGGCACGATGGCAAGTCGGCGCGGATGCTCCTCAGCTAAGGGAAGCATAGCTTAGGAAAGCGCGCAGGCCGGCTTGCTGATAAATGCGGCAGAAAAGTCGGCTGATGCCGATTGCGCGGAATGAGAGGCGCGGTCATGCAGCTTATGACGCGCGCTTTCGGAAATAGCGAACCCAGGTGGTGCTACTTCTTCTTTTCGACCTTGGCCGGCGTCTTACCGGGCCAGAAGTTGAGCCAGCGGCCAAGACCCGCGGCCTTATCACCGTCACCGGCTGGGAGCGCGTCGCTGGCCCCTTCGCCGCAGAGTGCTTCGCTGAGCGCGACAACCGCTTGCGTGATGGCCGCGCGAGGCGCTTGCTCGATCAGCGGTACACCATTGTTGCGGACTTCCACCATCACGCGATAATCGTTGGGCAATTGCCAGAAGATTTCGCGGCCGATCGTCTCCTGGGCCTTTTTCAAGCTGATTTGGCCGTTATCCAAGCCCACGCGGTTGACGACGATCTTGATCTTGTCCTTAATTTCAGGCAAATCGTCGAACGACATCATCAAACGCACGACGTTGCGCAAGCAGGGCAGATCGAGTTGCGTCACCAGCAAGGTATGCGTGGCGGCTTCGAGCGCGACCATGTCGATGGCGCTATATGACTTGCTGCAATCGATAATCAAATGCGTGAACGTCGCCTTGAGCAAGCCGAACACGCGATTCAAGTCATCTGGCGTGACTAGTTGCGTATCCTGCAATTGCACAGGTCGCGGCAACAGATATAACCCCGACGCGTGCTTGGTGAGCGAGCGCTTGAGCAACGTGATATCGAGCCGCGCGATATTCTGCGCGACATCGATCAACGTGTAATCCGGTATCGTATCGAGGAAGACGTCCGCGTCCCCAAGTGCCAGGTCGAGATCGACCAACGCGACAGAATTATGCGGATCGGCCGCCAACGTGCAGCCCAAATTTACCGCCAAGCTGGTCGCACCGACGCCCCCGGTGGCTCCGGCGATGGCGATCACGGTGGAATTGCGATTCTTGTCGCCACGACCGAAGCGTTGATTGCCAATGCGATCCAACGCCGCCATCAAGTCTTCGATTTTGACCGGATGGGTGACAAACTCCTTCGCCCCGGCACGCATCGCCTTCAGGATGAGCTGACCATCGTTGGAACTGCTGACGACGATGATGCTACATTCTGGCGAACGATCGCGCAAGTCGCCAATCAGGCGGACCGCTTTCTCGGGGTCGCTATCAACACAGACCACGCCGATATCGGGATTGGTTTGCCCCACGACATCTGCGAAGAATTCATAGCGGGAACATTCCGCTTCGAGCCACACAACTTCCAGCCCGAGCAGCATTGACTTAAGCTTCTCGCGGGCGGAGTCATTGGGATCGACAATCGCTAATCGAAGGATGTTGCTCATCGGGTGAACGCTACGTCCGATCCAAAAGTGCCGAATGTTGGCCCTTTTACACAGGGAAGAGGGCCAATTTTACTTACGCTCCAATCCTATTTTAGAACGTCATAACCAACAGGTCCGATCAGGCCGCGGTTGCTGCTTGTTCCCGTCGACCGCGTGGTCGAGGTTTGACGGCTGGCGCGACTTTGCGTGTAACTCGGAGCGTTCCGCTGGGCGACGTTCGTCTTCGGGCTGCTTGGAGCATCGTAGCGGGCTTGCGGTTGCATCCCTGGCATTTGAATGCCTGGATCAATCGTCTCGACCGGCTTACCGCTGCTGGGTGCCTGGCAGTCATCACATTGGCCAGCTCGCTTGCACTTGCTGCAACCTTTGCAATTCAGGCCATGCTCGCAGCTCATGCCATAGCCGCGGGGCACTTCTAAGTAGCCTTTGAAGTATAGGTCTTTATCGCAAGGGCTTTCGGTCAATTCGCCAGGGCCAGCGGCGGGAACTTCTTCTGGGTCCAAAGCATCGACGAATTCCGGCGTCACCATGATCAATAGTTCGACTTCGTTCACTTCTTCTCGCACGTGGCGGAAGGCGGCACCCACCCAAGGAATGTCCGCCAGGTAAGGTAAGCCGCTGTTCTGAGCCGAGATGCGATCTTGG
>JBGSHH010000128.1:0-22973 GCA_041752355.1 Pirellulaceae bacterium
CACGGACCCCAACGGCTGCGCGCTATTATTATTGGCGATGGGACTGGTCGCGTAGGAAGTCGCGGAGACATTTGCGCCGTAAGAATCTTGTGGCGTGCTACTGGATGGGACCGACGAAGGTTGCGTCGGGCCGCTCATCCCTGGCGGATAGCGATTGTCCGCGACTGGGCTCAGCTCTAACGAGGGAGTTGGTGCGACGTGTTGGCTCCCCTCCCCTGCCCTGGCACCTCCGCTGGCCTTTTGCGAGCGCAACGCAGCATCGTATTCCGCCTTGGCGCTGAGGTCGGTTAGTTTGCGTTTGGCCGAGGTCAACTCGTCGAGCAATTGCGACCACGCGGCGGCATTGGCACCGGGACGAAAGCCGCGCACTTTCGCGATCGCGCGATCAGCGGCGGCTTGTATGCTCGGCTGGTCATTTTCGTAATCGCGTAGCCGAAGCAACTCGTAGTCGCTCTCAGGTCGTTGCGTTACGTCGAGTTCCAGCCACTGACGATATGGGTTAAAGTCTTCTGCCACAGCGAGTTATGTCTCTTTCCGGGTTGTGTCGGCCGGCCTATTCACCATGCTTGATGGTAGCTGGTACGACCCAAATCAACAAGTTTGTTGTTCATCGCGGGAATGGGCGGGAAGCGAATCCCACCGGTACCCCCACCAACGGATTGCCTCATAAAACTAGCGCCTTCACGAGCAATTTGTACTCAACCCCACATCGGTGGTTCTGATTCGTCATAATTGGGAACTTCCTGAGAGCGCGGCGCATCTCAGCGTCTAGCAGGCGATCACTGCGCCTGGGTTTGAGCCGAATCTGCCTTTGTTGGGGTGAGCGATCATGTACTTGATGAAATCTTGGCGATGGGTCATCGCCTCTATGGCGCTGTTGGTTGTTTCTGTATCCACGGTGCTGTCGCAAGTTCCCAACGAAGGGGAGGTTCGCGCCAAAGCACAAATGGACATGAAAAATGGCAACTTCAAGGAAGCCTACGATGGTTTCCGCGCGCTCTGCCTGGAAGGTAAGAGCGACCCTAACGCGGTGCCGGAAGATCTGAGCAACGGTCAGCAATGCCTTCAACGCTTGGGGCGCGTGAACGAGATCGACGCGTTCTTCGAGGGCACCATCAAGGCCCACGAAAAGAATTGGCGTCTGCTGCAAATGGCGGCCAATCTTTATTTGCAAGTTCCCCATCATGGTTTTGAAATCGCTGGGCAATTTGAGCGCGGCAATCATCGCGGCGGCGGCAAGATGGTCAATGCGCTGGAGCGCGATCGCGTTCGTGCCCTGCAGTTGATGCAGCAAGCACTTCCCCTGGTAAAGGAAGACGACAACAAAGCCGATGTCGCCAACTTCTACATTTCGCTTGCCAACCAATTGCTCAGCAACCGCGGCTTTTACGAAGCCTGGCGGTTGCAGTATTTGAGCGATTTGAAAGAACTGCCCGACTACGAAGAAGGCTATCCGCAATACCGCAATTTCAATGGCGCGCCGGTCGACAAAGATGGCAATCCGATTTTCTATGCCGTCGGCAAGAGTTGGGAAGAATCCGAAAACGATGGGCAGCGTTGGCGGTGGTGCCTGGCGCAAGCGGTCGAGAATCATCCCGCTCGTTTGAACGATGTGCGCATGATTCAGGCGAGTTTCGCCCAACAACAATACGCGCCGACAACCATGCAGCAATTCAACTATGGCCGCCGCTTCTTCGGCTTGCCTGTCTCCGACGACGATACGCAAAAGAACGAAAGCGGCACGTATGCGCTAGACACGCTGAAGGAAACCGAGACAATCGCCAAGCTGGCCACCGGTATCAAGCGTTTCGATTTGCCAGACGACTACAACTACCTCAAGATTTGGCAACAAGTGGTCGCCGAGCCCAAAACCGGCCACAGCGAGGAAGCTTACACCTCGATCGCCACCGAGTTTGAAAACCGCCGTCAGTACGATCCAGCGGCTAAGTGGTGGAAAGAAAGCCTTGCCAAACATGGCGCGGGGCCAAACAACTGGCGGCAACAACGACTCGAACAGATCGTCGGAAATTGGGGTACGTTTGAAGGGCTGGGCGCGCAACCCGCCGGCGAAGGTGCAACGCTCGAATTTCGCTTCCGCAACGCCGAGAAAGTCAAGTTCGAAGCCAAGGCGATCAAAGTCGAAGAACTGCTCACCGATCTGAAGGCCTATCTCAAATCCGATCCAGGCCAACTCGATTGGCAGAAGATTCAACTCAACAACATCGGCTATCGGCTGGTGGAGCAGAACGAAACCAAGTACATCGGCGATCAAGTCGCCGCTTGGGATCTCGAACTCAAGCCACGCGAAAAGCATTTCGATCGCCGCATCACTGTCAGCACGCCGTTGCAAAAAGGCGGCGCGTATTTGCTCACCGCGACGGTCCCCGATGGCAACGTCAGCAAAATCATCGTGTGGGTCGCCGACTCCGCCATCGTCAGCAAGGGTCTCGATGGTAAGCACTACTACTACATCGCCGATGCCGCCTCGGGCCAACCGGTCGCGAAAGCCAATCTGGAGTTTTTCGGCTATCAGCAAAAGAATCTAGGCGGCAATCGCTTTCAAATCCTCACCAAGAACTTTGCCGAAACGGCCGACGAAAACGGCCAGGTCCTGCCAGATCCGCGCGATCTGGAAAAAGGCTATCAATGGCTGATTACCGCGCGCACGGGGGAAGGGCGGTTCGCGTTCCTTGGCTTCCAAGGGATTTGGTACAACCGGTACCACGACCAGGAATACAACCAGATCAAGGCTTTCGGCATGACTGATCGCCCGGTCTATCGTCCCAAGCAGACTGTGAATTTCAAGTTCTGGCTCGATAAGGCGCAATACGACAAAGACACGCCTTCGGAGTTCGCGAAGAAGTCGTTCCCCGTCGAGATCTACAATCCCAAAGGGGAGAAGATCTTCGATCAAGTCTTGGAAACAGACGAATGGGGTGGTTTGGAAAGTAAGCTAGAACTCCCCGCCGATGCCACGTTGGGCCAATACACCGTCAATGTCAAGGTCACCAACGACGCCAAGGTCGTCGTCGCGGGGGGCAATGTCGGCTTCCGTGTGGAAGAGTACAAAAAGCCGGAATACCAGGTCAGCATCGACGCTCCCACCGACCCTGTCATGCTCGGCGAGAAGATCACGGCAAAAATCACCGCCAAATACTACTTCGGCTCGCCAGTGACCAAAGCGAAGGTGAAATATCGCATCATGCGGTCCGACTACTCCGCCGATTGGTATCCCATCGCCGAATGGGATTGGTGCTACGGCAAAGGCTATTGGTGGTTCGCTTACGATGCCCCGTGGTACCCCGGCTGGAACGATTGGTGCGGCTGCCGTCGCCCTGCCCCGTGGTGGATTTATCGTGGCAACTACAATCAACCGGAACTCGTCGCCGAGGAAGAAGTGGAAATCGGCGCTGATGGCACGCTCGAAGTCGCCATCGATACCCTTGTCGCCAAGGAACTGCATCCCAACAAGGATCATCAATATACGATCACGGCCGAAGTGCGCGATGAATCGCGCCGCACGATCGTCGGCACAGGCAATGTGCTGGTCGCTCGTAAGCCGTTCAAGGTCTATAGCTGGGTGAATCGGGGATACTATCGGGTCGGCGACACGATCGATGCGCAATTCCTCGCGCAAACACTCGATCAAAAGCCAGTCGAAGGGAGCGGCGAACTAACGCTCTTCAAGATCACTTACGACAAAGATCGCCAGCCAATCGAAACACCCGTGCGTCGTTGGGATGTGACCACTGGCGAGGAAGGACGCGCTCAACAACAACTCAATGCCTCCGCCAAGGGGCAATATCGTTTATCGCTCAAGCTCACGGATAAGAAAGAGCATACCATCGAAGGTGGCTATCTCTTCACCATCATCGGCGACGGTTTTGATGGACAGGACTATCGCTTCAACAAGTTGGAACTCATCCCCGAGAAGCGCGATTATCAGCCAGGCGAAACCGTCAAGCTGCAAATCAACACCAACCACCCCGATAGCACGGTGCTGCTGTTCGTGCGACCCACCAACGGCGTCTATCTCCCGCCTAAAGTGATTCACATGAAGGGCAAGACGACGGTCGAGGAGATCGCCGTCGTCAAGAAAGACATGCCGAACTTCTTCGTCGAAGCGCTGACAGTCGCCGACGGCCAAGTCTATACCGAAACGAAAGAGATCGTCGTTCCGCCTGAAAAACGCGTCTTGAACGTCGCCATCGAACCTTCCGCCACCGAGTTCAAGCCCGGCGAAAAGGCGAAAGTGAAGGTGCATCTCACGGACTTCACGGGCGAGAACTTCGTTGGTACGTCGGTGGTTTCGATCTACGATAAGTCGGTCGAGTATATCTCCGGCGGCAGCAATGTGGCCGATATCAAAGACTTCTTTTGGAAGTGGCGGCGCCATCACAATCCCAGCGGTCAAAACAGTCTGGCGATCTATTCGCACAACATGACCCTCCCCAAAATGCCAGGCATGGCATTCTTGGGAGCCTTCGGCGCGACCGTCGCCGATGAAATGGATGCGATTGAGACTGCGGCCATGGCAGCCGACAAGCCAGGCGAAGGGGGAGGTCGCGGCGGCGCGCTCTTCGGCAACGCCGATCGCAAGAGTGAAATGCGAGCCGCTAGCGCCGATGGTGTTGCTTTGGCCAAATCCGCCGCGCCTGCCGCGCCAGGAATGGAAATGCAATCCCGCCGCCAACTCGATGCCAATGGCATTTCCGAGAAAGCCAAGGACGCTGGCGGTGGAGGCGATCAACCCGCTGGCGAACTTGTCGAACCAACCGTTCGCAGCAACTTCGCCGACACCGCGCTGTGGGTTGGTTCACTCACCACGGATAAGACCGGCATGGCCGAAGTCGATTTGACGATGCCTGAGAACCTGACTTCGTGGAAAGTGAAGGTTTGGAGTTTCGGTCACGGCGCGAAAGTCGGTTCGTCCGATGTCGAACTCATCACGCGGAAAAACCTGATCATTCGCTTGCAAGCACCGCGATTCTTGGTCCAGAAAGACGAAGTCGTCCTCTCGGCGAATGTGCATAACTATCTCAAGACCGACAAGGAAGTCAGCGTCACGCTCGACTTGCCTGAAAAGGAACTGCTCGGCCTGATCCAAGGCGAAGCGACGCAGAAGATCAAGATCAAAGCGGGCGGCGAACAGCGCGTCGATTGGCGCGTGAAGGTAACCAATGAAGGCCTAGCGACCGTGCGCATGAAGGCGCTCACGAATGAAGAGTCGGACGCTACCGAAATGAAGCTCCCCTGCTATATCCACGGCATGCTCAAGATGGAAGCCTGGGCGGGCACGATTCGACCCGACAAAGACTCAGGCAAGGTCGCGCTGACCGTGCCTGCCGAACGTCGGATTGATCAATCGCTGCTGGAAGTTCGCTATTCGCCTTCGCTGGCGACGGCGATGGTGGATGCGCTGCCGTACCTGGCGGAATATCCCTACGGGTGCACCGAGCAAACGCTCAATCGTTTCCTCCCCAGTGTCATCACGCAGAAGACCCTGCGCGAGATGAACATCAACCTGGCAGAGATTCGCGACAAACGCACCAACCTCAACGCTCAGGAAATTGGTGACGACAAAGAGCGCGCCAAACAATGGAAGCGTTTCGAGCACAATCCGGTCTTCGATGAAGAAGAACTCAATCGGATGGTGAAAGAGAACGTCAACATGCTCACCAACATGCAGCTTTCCGACGGCGGCTGGGGTTGGTTCAGTGGGGTCGGCGAACGTAGTTGGCCACATACGACCGCCGTCGTGGTGCATGGCCTGCAAATCGCCAAGGAAAACGACGTCGCCCTCGTTCCCAATATGCTCGAACGAGGTGTCGCATGGTTGAAGAACTATCAGGCTGGCGAAGTTCAGAAGATCAAGAACGCCGATGGCAAAATCAATCCCTGGAAGATGCATGCCGACAACCTCGACGCTTTTGTCTATATGGTGTTGGTCGATGCCGACCAGGAAAACAAGGAGATGCGCGATTTCCTCTATCGCGATCGCATCGAATTGGCGGTTTACGCCAAAGCCCTCTTTGGCCTGGGCCTGCACAAGGTCGGCGATCAGGAAAAGCTGACGATGATTATGCAGAACATCGATCAGTTCCTGGTCCAAGACACCGAGAATGAATCGGCGTATCTCAAACTGCCCGCGAACAATTACTGGTGGTATTGGTATGGTAGCGAGACGGAAGCCAACGCCTATTACCTGAAATTGCTCTCGAAGCTGGAACCCAAAGGCGAGAAAGCGCCGCGGTTAGTGAAATACTTACTCAACAATCGCAAGCACGCCACCTACTGGAGTTCGACACGCGATACGGCCATCGCGGTGGAAGCGTTCGCCGACTACATTCGCGCCACCGGCGAAGACAAGCCCGACATGATCGTGGAAGTATGGATCGACGGCGAGAAGAAAAAGGAAGTCGCCATCAAGCCCGAAAACCTCTTCACCTACGACAATAAGTTCGTGCTCAAGGGTGCCGATGTGACCGATGGCAAGCATGAGATCGAAATCAAACGGCGCGGCAAGGGACCAGTTTACTTCAACGCCTACTTCACCAATTTCACCTTGGAGGATCACATCACCAAGGCGGGGTTGGAAATCAAGGTCGAGCGCAACTACTACAAGCTGAATGAGGTCGATAAGTCGATCAAAGTCGCTGGCAGTCGCGGACAGGCCGCCGATCAGAAAGTGTTGAAGTACGAGCGCGTACCACTCAAGGAACTCGATACGCTCAAGAGCGGCGATTTGGTCGAGGTGGAACTGGTGATCGAAAGCAAGAACGATTACGAGTACATTTTGTTCGAGGATATGAAAGCTGCCGGCTTTGAAGCGGTCGATGTCCGCAGCGGTTACACGAATAACGGACTAGGTGCCTACACCGAATTCCGCGACGAACGCGTCGCCATGTTTGTGCGGGCACTCGCGCGCGGCAAACATAGCATGAGCTATCGCCTGCGGGCGGAAATTCCCGGCAAGTTCAGCGCGTTGCCCACCAAAGCCTCCGCGATGTCGCGCCGGAACTCAAAGCGAATTCCGACGAGATCAAGCTCAACATCGAGGATTAGCTTGGTTGTCCATCGGTACATGCTGCCAGCCAATATCTTGGCGCACAGGGCTGGCAGCCTGTAGCTCCGGGGATAGTGCGGCGCCTACGCGCCTGCCAATTCGTCTGTCATACTCTGCGACATCTCCGTTACCTAACTCGCAGGCGAAATGCCTACGCCACGGTCGATATGTCGCAGTCCCCTCAACAACGCGCGCTCTTCGATGCAGAGCCCACGCCCTGGGAACTCGACGAACAGGCGGAACAACTCGTCGCTGTCGTCGTCTTCTCTAGCAATCCTTGGGGTCCCTATGACTACACCGTACCCGACCACATGCGCGCTAGGATGGAACTCGGCAAGCGCGTGCAGGTGCCACTGGGCCGTGGTGACCGAGGAATCGTTGGATACTGTGTCAAACTAGAAAACCGTCCAGTCGGCACGCGGCAACTCAAGCCCATCGCCCAAGTCATCGACGATCAATCGCTTTTTTCGCCGCACATGCTGCGACTAACAGAGTGGATTGCGGACTACTATCTCTGCCATTGGGGGCAAGCGCTCGATGCGGTCGTTCCCGCCGGTGTTCGCCTGGCGGCTGGCACGCGGCAAACGATCTTTTTCACGCTGGCCACGGAGCATCTGCCGGCGATCCAAGCCGCCAAACTTTCGCAGCAGCAACAAGCAGTGGTGGATGTGCTGCGCAAAGCGGTCAGGCCGCTCACGCAGCAGCAACTCATGCGCGCTGCCGATGTCACCGCCGCGCCGATCCAGTCGCTGCGCAAGAAAGGTTGGCTGTTGGCAGAAACCAAACGCGTCATGCAGGCCGATCTGGACGAAGAACTCTTGCCCCGCGAGACCAATCACGAACTGCACCAGGATCAGATTGCCGCCTTGGACAAGATTCTTGGCACGCTCAACTCCGGCAAGCATCGCACGATCCTCATGCATGGCGTCACGGGCAGCGGCAAGACAGAAGTCTACATTCGCGCCATTGAGGAAGTGATTCGCTTTGGGCGTCAGGCGATCGTGTTGGTTCCCGAAATCAGTCTCACGCCGCAAACACGGCAGCGTTTTCGCTCGCGTTTCGAGCGCGTCGCGGTGCTGCATAGCCACCTCACCGATAGCGAACGCCATTGGCATTGGCAACGTATCGCGCGTGGTGAAGTGGAAGTGATCGTGGGCGCACGCAGCGCGGTCTTCGCTCCCACGCCGCATTTGGGTCTGATCATTCTCGACGAAGAACACGATGGGTCGTTCAAACAAGATAGCGCGCCGCGGTATCACGCGCGACACGTGGCGGAGCAGCGCGCGCTCGTTGAGAATGTGCCGCTGGTGCTGGGTTCCGCCACACCTTCGCTGGAAAGTTGGCAGCGCGCCAAGACCGGAGAGTACACGCTCGTCGATATGCCAGTGCGTGTGTTTGCCCGTCCGCTGCCGCATGTCGCCGCGATCGACTTACGGGCGGAGTTTCAAAGTCGCTCCTCGCGCGGCGCGGTAAGTCGCCAGTTGCATCAAGCCATCGATCATGCGCTCCAGGAAGACGGGCAAGTGATTTTGCTGCTCAATCGCCGTGGCTACGCGACGAGCATTCAATGCCCCGCTTGCGGACATGTTGTGGAGTGTCCCAATTGTAGTATCGCGCTCACCCATCATCGCGCCGAAGAGAAAGCAGTCTGCCACTACTGCGAATACACCATCGACGCGCCAATCCGTTGCCCCGAGTGCAACTTCGATGGCATACGCTACGCGGGGCTCGGCACGCAGAAGTTAGAAGCGGAGATTCGTTCGCGGTTTCCGCAGATTCCCGTGCTGCGCATGGATAGCGATACGATGCAAAAGCCGGGGAGTCATGAAGCAGCGTTGACGAAGTTCCGCGAAGGGGAAGTGCGAATTCTGCTGGGCACACAGATGATCGCCAAAGGGCTGGATTTTCCCAATGTCACGTTGGTGGGAGTGATCAATGCGGATACGGCGCTACACTTTCCCGATTTTCGCGCTGCTGAGCATACCTTTCAACTCGTGACGCAGGTGGCCGGCCGCACCGGCCGCGGTGACAAAGGAGGACGCGTGCTAGTGCAAACCTTTAGCCCGGATCATCCGGCCATTGTCGCCGCGCTCAAGCACGACTATGAAGGCTTCGCCACGGGCGAGTTGGTGGTCCGCGAGAAGTTCAACTACCCTCCCCTCTCAGCCCTCATTCGGCTCATCATTCGCGGCCTGCAGGAAAAGACGACGGAACTCTTCGCCGAGGAACTGGCCGACCGCGTGCGCGCCGCAGCGGAGAAGCGCGGCGTCGATGCTCGCGTGTTGGGGGCCGCGCCTGCGCCGATCGCCAAGATGCACGGCAAATTTCGCTTTCATATACTCATCCAAGGCCCCGATCGCGTCGGCCTGCGCCAACTCGTGCGCGATGCCGCCGTTGATCTCAAATTGCCTGAAGAAGTTTACTGGGGCGTGGATGTTGATCCGCTCGATTTGCTGTAGGCTTGTGGGATATGGCACAACAACCCGATCCGCGCACCTTCTTCGCCGCCGAACGCACGCTGTTGGCTTGGGTGCGCACATCGCTGGCGATCATGGGGTTTGGTTTTGTTGTCGCGCGATTTGGTCTGTACTTGCGCATGCTGGCAGGTCATCCGATCGATCCCGCGCATCGCATTACTTCGACCGCGATTGGTGTGGCACTGGTGGTCTTGGGTGTCGGCGCGCTGGTGGCGGCATGTTGGCAGCATGTTGTCTATTGTCGTAGCCTGCCGCTCGTTGATTTGCCGCCGGGCTATTGGCTGGGTATGAGTCGCTGGGTAGGAATTGCCTTGGCTGTACTGGGCAGCGTGCTGGCGATCTATCTCGTCGTAAGCATGAATAAATTGTGAATCGCAACGTTTCGTTGACACTCCCCCCTTCGCCACCTACCATGCTACTCCGTTGCCCGATCGGATCTCGCCCAGTCTGGTATTGTCATGAGTGACCGACTGATCTGTATTGCCAAGTATCCCTCCTCGGGTTTGGCCAGTATCGCCGCTGGGCGATTGGAAGCCGAAGGAATTCGCGCTTGCTTGGAAGGTGATGCGGCCGCCGAAATGCTCTGGCAGATGGGGCCAGCTATTAGCGGCGTGCGGTTGATGGTTTTTGAAGAGCAAGCTGATAAGGCCGTCGCGATCCTGGAAGCAGCGCAAGAATCTGCCGACGAGGCAAGATTATACGACGATGACACCACCGCAGAACTCGCTGACGATGAGGAATCCGACGCGAAGTCGGACAGAGAAAGTGACGACGATCCTGCCTGGCTCACGCAGCGCGGCGAAGTCATCACGCGCGCCTGGCGCGCCGCGATCATCGGCACGGGGTTGGTGATGTGCGTGCCGCTCTTCAGCGGATATTCGCTTTACTTGCTTTGCCGACATGGTCTATTGTCCGAACAGCCAGGAGCGCCACCTGACTGGCGCATCAACGCCACACTGATGCTCAACCTGGCAGTCTTCGCAGGCTGGTCCTTGATGACATTGGCGTTCTTCCGAATGATGAGTCCTTACTGACCAATTGTATTCAGGAGCCAAAGACCATGCAGTACGCTAGCGGATGCGTCACAACGCTCTTGCTGATAGTCTCATTGATGAATAGCGCGAGTGTATTACTGGCCGCTGAACCGTCCAAGCAAGACCTATTCACCGGCGGGACAGGTGGCTACCAGATCTACCGCATTCCCGGCATTGTTAGCACGGCCAAGGGGACATTGCTGGCATATTGCGAGGCCCGCCGCAATGCGCGTAGCGACTGGGGCGAGATCAATCTCTTAGTGCGCCGCTCGACGGATGGTGGCCAAACCTGGAGCGATCCACAAGCGATTGGCAAGCTTCCCACCGATGTCGAGCGCAACGAAGTCGCCGCCGCGCAAAAACTCGGCGAGCCAGGCAAGTTCACGATGAACAACCCGCTGGCGATTGCCGCCCGCGATGGCACGGTGCACTTTCTCTACTGCGTCGAGTACGCGCGCTGTTTCTACTGTCGTAGCACCGACGATGGCCAGACCTGGTCGGAGTCCGTCGAAATCACTCCCAGTTTCGACAAGTTCAAAACCGACTATCCGTGGAAAGTGCTGGCCACCGGTCCGGGGCACGGCATTGAGCTCAAGAACGGTCGCCTCGTGGTGCCGGTGTGGCTATCGACCGGTACAGGGGGACACGCGCATCGTCCTTCGGCGGTCGCCACGATTGTGAGCGACGACCAAGGCAAAACGTGGCAGCGCGGTGAAATCATCGTGAGTCATAACGACCAGTACCGCAACCCCAGCGAAACCACCGTAATCGAGTTGTCGGATGGGCGCGTGATGGCCAACATTCGCACCGAATCCGTTGAGAATCGCCGTTTAATTTCCCTCAGCGACGATGGCGCGACCAAGTGGAGCAAGCCCCACTTCGACGACGCCCTCACCGAACCGATCTGCATGGCGAGCCTTTTGCGAATCGACGACAAGCACATCCTGTTTAGCAATCCCGATAACTTGCTAGCTGGCGACAAGCCAGGCCAACCGGGACGAGGTCGCGATCGCAAGAATCTGACATTGCGAGTATCGCTCGATGATGGCGGCACTTGGCCGCATCGCCGAGTCTTGGAAGCAGGCGGCAGCGCGTATAGCGATCTGGCGATACTGCCCGATGGAACGATCTGCTGCTTCTACGAAAAGGGAGGCAAAGCCCTCACGTTGGCGAGATTTGACCTCGCTTGGTTGCTCGAAAAAGAGCCATAAACCGTTTGGCCGTGTACTATCGCCCCTTTGAGTGGTCCAGAATGCCCTGGTTCGAGATCGGCAAACGCCGTAAAATGGGAAGACTTGCGATCGCGTCCAATTTTGCTGCTTCTTCGTTCTTTCGCGCGAGGTCTTCCACGCCCCCATGAGCGGTTATCGGTCCCTCAAACGCGTCCTCGGCGAAACTAGCCTGGAGCGCAAGTGTCGAATTCTGTTCGGCGTTGCGATCTTTGTGTTGGTTTCCGTGGCGTTCTGGGGCGTGCTGCGGGTGGCAGAGAACCTCGTCAAGAATGAAACCCGCCGCCGCGGCCGGGACGCAGTGGACTTGCTTTTGATTGGCTTACATTGGCAAGCCTGGACCACCGACAACAAAGTACCCAAAAACGAGGAGTTCAAAGAACTTCAGGAAGCCTTGTTGCGCGACCTCGTGCCCCAGGACCTCAGTTACACCATTGTCGCCTTGGATAGCAAGGTGCAGTGGAAGCTTTCCAAGCAGATCGAAGCCCCAGCCGACGAGACCGAAGACCAAATCCTCAAGCGCCTGAAAACGCGGCTCGATGAGGAGATTCGATCAGGCAAGTACTCCCCGAACCAAAGTCCCGAAGCCGCTGCGGAACCCACAACTGGGTTAGCAAGCGCCGATGCCTTTCGACCTGCCGCCGCGCGGATTGAACCCATTTTCGAGGAGCGTGCTCGCCCCGACTTGCACGTTTACGAATACTACGAGCCCGTTTATTGGCGCGGCAGTTGCAACTATTGCCACGGCCATTTGGAGGGGCGATATGCCATGAGCGCTGCCGAGGCCCCCGATCTAACGCAGCAAACCGAAGCTCCCTTCCGCGTCGTCAAAGTCACCATGCCCTTTGGTGCCACGCAAAGTGCTATCAACAGCCTGCGCGCCATTCTGGTCTCGGTGGGAATCGCGTTGGGCTTCATGTCGATGATCGCGCTGTACGTCATTGTGCGTTACGTGATTCTCAAACCGCTCACGCATCTCCGCGACGTCAGCGACAGCATCGGTCGCGGTAATACGCAATTGCGGGCCGATATCCACACAGGCGATGAATTTGAAGACCTGGCAGCCTCGTTCAACAAAATGCTGCACGGGCTAACCGAACAAGAATTGCAATTGCGCACGGTCAACGAAGAACTCGATGGCAAGGTAGATCAGTTGGCGCAGCTCAACATGCGGCTCTACGAAATGAACCGTGTGAAGAGCGACTTTTTGGCCAATATGAGCCACGAATTAAGAACGCCGCTTAACAGCATCATCGGCTTTTCCGAAGTGCTACAAGGGATCGATTCGCTGAGCGATAAACAGAAACGCTACGCCCTGAATATCCAAAAGTCGGGGCGACTGCTGCTGGAAATGATCAACGACATTCTGGATCTCGCGAAAATGGAAGCAGGTCGGATGGAGGTGCGTCCCACCGAATTCCGCATCGACGCTATTGTCAGCGCCCAGTGCGACATGGTTCGCAAACTGACCGAGGACAAGAACATCGATCTGGTAACGAACATCGCCCCCGACTTGCCACTGCTCTATCAAGACCAGTCGAAGGTCCAGCAGATTCTAATGAATCTCTTGTCCAATGCGATCAAATTCACGCCGGATGGTGGACGCATTGTGGTGACGGCCAGCCCCAATGAGCGCGGCATGTTCGAGTTGAGCGTGAGCGATACCGGCGTCGGCATTGCCGAGTCGGATCGCGAGATCATCTTTGAAAAGTTCCGACAAGGAACCATCGTCCACAATGGCGACGGACTGACGCGCGAGTATTCCGGTACCGGCTTAGGACTTTCCATTGTCAAGGAACTTTGTAAACTGCTCGGTGGCGAAATTACGTTCGATAGCGAACTGGGACGGGGCAGCACGTTCCGCATTCAGTTGCCGTTCGCCGTCACGCAATTGCCCCGGCCAGAATCACCGCTGACCGCGCGAATCGACGACTTGACCAAGCCGCGCCGCGCGGACTACGAGCGACGCGAAACTGCGCCCGCGACGTAGCTTTTCCGAGCGAACAAACTCTTTCTTCCTGCAGTTACTCATGCCTGATGACGAATTGCCCGTTGTGCATCTATTCACCGACGGCGCTTGCCGAGGCAATCCTGGCCCCGGTGGCTGGGCGTTTGTCTTGCGCCATGTCGCCACCGGCAAAGAAATGGAACGCAATGGTGGCGAAGCGGAATCGACGAATAACCGCATGGAACTCGAAGCGGTCGTGCAAGGGCTGATGGCGCTTAAAAAGCCTTGTTTCGTCGAGTTGTTCACCGATAGCGTTTATGTCGGCAAAGGACTGAGCGAGTGGATGAAGAAGTGGAAGTCCAACGATTGGAAGCGCCGCGAAGGCACCAAATGGAAGCCGGTCGCCAACGAAGATCAATGGCGGAAGCTCGACGAATTGGTCGCTAAACATCAGCTTAAGTACACTCGCGTCGCCGGCCACAGTGGCCATCCCGAGAACGAACGTTGCGACGAACTGGCCGTGGAAGCCGCCGAGCAATTTCGGTAAAGTACCCATCGCACTTCGTGCCTTGGAAATCGGTCGCCAACTGGTTGTTGAGGTGCATGATGCGCGATATATCACGAAGCGTCTGACCTGCGGTTTGAGCGCGCTGCTTCGATCCGTCGATACACCGGCGAGCCACTGCTCCCCGCCGGTGGCAGTTGCTCCTGAATCGGAATACAATTCGCGAGGGGCATCGTCGCTCCTAGTCGCGAATACGATCTTGCACGTATGACAACGCCCTCTGCGCAAACGCCGAAAGAAATCCTCGCCACCGAGGTGCAATTCGCCAAAGGCATTGGGCCGCAGCGCGCGGAACTATTAGCGAAACTGGAACTATTCAGCGTGCGCGATGTGCTGTTCTATTTTCCGCGTGCGCACGAAGACTACAGCCAGATCAAGACCATCGACCAACTCAGCGAAGGGGAAGCAGCGGCGGTGGTGGGAGTCGTCGAAGAAGTCGACTTGAAAAGCACGGGCATTGGGCGATCGATGCTCGGCGTGTTGATTCGTCAAGGCACGCTCTACCTGCGAGCGATTTGGTTCAATCAGCCTTTCATGCGTCAGAAGTTCGTACTGGGTCAGCGGGTGATGCTTTCGGGGCAAACAAAACTCAGCGGCTTGCGCTGGGAAATGACGCATCCCAAGGTCGATGTGCTGGCCGATGATGACGAAGCGCCCAAGGGGCAAGTGCTGCCAGTGTATCGGCTGACGGAAGGCATCTCGCAGGCAAATTTGCGGAAGATGGTGCGGTCGGTCGTCGAGCATTACACCGACGTCCTGGAGGAAGTTTTTCCGCCTGCCTATTTGGAAGAGCATCAGCTGTTGCCGATCAAGACGGCCCTGCCGTGGCTGCACAATCCGCCCGATCGAGATTGCCTGGCACAGGCACAACGGCGCTTCGTTTATCAAGAATTGCTAGTGTTGCAACTGGCTTTGGCGCTCCGGAAGGCGGCGATCCAACAAGGGCAACAAGCGCCGGTGCTCGAAGCGACGGCGAAGATCGATGCGCGCATCACGCGGTTGTTTCCCTTTGAATTGACCGGCGGGCAACGACAAGCGATCGATGAAATTGCCGCCGATATGGGCAAGCCCGCTCCCATGAATCGTCTGCTGCAAGGGGACGTGGGCAGCGGCAAGACGATCGTCGCGATCTATGCCATGTTGCTGGCGGTGGCGCATGGACAACAAGCCGTCTTGATGACGCCGACGGAAGTCCTTGCCCAGCAACACGCGCGGACGCTCGAAGAGCGCTTGCATGAAAGTCGCGTGCGCATCGGGCTCTTAACCGGCTCGCTCGGCACGAAAGAACGCCAAACACTCAAAACGCAAATCGCCGCAGGCGAGATCGATCTCATCGTCGGCACGCAAGCCTTGTTATATGGCGAGACGCAATTCGCCAAACTGGGGCTGGTGGTGATTGATGAGCAGCACAAATTTGGCGTGGCGCAACGGGCGGCGCTCAAGCAATCGGGCATCGATCCGCATTATTTGGTGATGACCGCCACGCCGATTCCACGCACGGTGAGCATGACGCTGTTTGGTGATTTGGATATTTCCACGCTCCGCGAACCGCCCCCGGGTCGCCAGCCGGTGCATACCTACTTCGCCACTGATCATCAACGCGAGCGATGGTGGGAATTCTATCGCAAGAAACTGCGCGAAGGGCGACAAGGTTTCGTGGTCACGCCGCTCGTCGACGAAAGCGATGACCTGCAACTCGCGAGTGTGCAACAGACGTTCGAGCAACTTGCGCATGGCGAGCTAGCCGAGTTTCGCCTCGACTTTTTGCATGGGCGGATGTCGTCGAGCGAGAAAGAATTTGTGATGGGCAATTTTCGCACGGGCCGAACGCAAGTCCTCGTCGCCACGCCGGTGATTGAAGTCGGTGTCGATATTGCTAACGCCACGCTCATGACCATCGAAGCAGGCGAGCGATTTGGACTCGCGCAGTTGCACCAATTGCGCGGGCGAGTGAGTCGCGGCACGCATCCCGGCTATGTTTGTGTGTTTGGTGATCCGAAAACGGACGATGCGCAACTTCGTTTGGAAGCCTTCACCAAGACCAGCGACGGTTTTGAATTGGCCGACGCCGACTTTCGTTTACGCGGCCCTGGCGATCTGTTTGGCAAAGAGCAACATGGCTTGCCGCCCCTGATGATCGCCGATCTCACGCGCGATCTAGCGATTTTAGAGGAAGCGCGCCGCGACGCGCAAGCACTCTTCGCGGTCGATCCGACACTCGCTCGGCCGGAATTCGCGCGTTTGCGGCAGATGGCAGTCAAGCGTTACGGCAGCGCTCTGGAACTGGCCGACGTCGGCTAAGTCTGCTAGTACTTTTCGCCGCACGATCGCTACGACCAAATCACCATCCAAACTGCGGCAATTTGACACGCCCCGCGATTGACGTAGTGTTGAGTGCATGGCTGAGTCGCGGTGAAAGCTCCCTTTTCTCTCTCATCGGCCTGTTCGGCGAGGAGCGTACGATGACTTCCGTAGTTTTGGCTGCCGCCAACGTGCAATGGATCGTATTCTCTCTACTGGCCATCGTTTTGGTATTGGGACTTTTGGCCACCTTCGCGCCTGATCGCTTCGCGCATATCGCCCAGCGAGGTTCGAAGTGGATTGATACCGATCAGGTGGTGAAGTTTCTGGAAAAGCCCATCGACGTTGATCGGCATGTGCTGCGCTATAGTCGCGTTCTGGGCGTGCTCGTGACGCTCGCCGCGTTGTGGCTGGCGTATTTGTATTGGACGCACTTAGTCGCGCGGTAGGGGCGGGGTTAACTCGCCACACGCCAGCGCGTGTTAAAGAGCCAAATCATCGTACCTAGCAGCAGGCCATTTTCGGCGACATTCACGCCAACATAGCCGAAGAACATCCGCCAATTGCGCTGTGGGTAACGAGGGCGGCCGAATTGATCGACCTCGCGCTCTTCGGTATCAACATCCAGCGGTATTGAAAACGCCGTGGCGAAGGGACTGAGCACGCCGAATTTGGCGACCACCGGCGTGGCGCGATCGGTGGGGAAAAAGGTCTGCGCGAAAAAGTTTGCAGCTAGCGGCGTACAGAACTGCGCGATGATGATCAGATACGTAACCATCAGCGCATGAGACGTCTTCCTAAATAGCACCGAGCAAAACAGCGCCAGCATGGCCGTGGTCAAGCATGTGAGCAGCACGATCAGCAGATAGGCTCCCACCGATGGCAGATTCAACCAATATGCCGAAACCATGATGCACGCCAAGAGCAAGGGCCAAAGCAAGAACAGCGTAAGCACGCTCGACACGCGCAAGCCGGCGAATAACTTGCCCCACAAAATCTGCCAAGGAGTAATGATGGTGGTGAGCAACAAGTCCAGCGTTTCGCGTTCACGTTCGCTGGTGACACTGCCTGCGGAAAAGACCGGCCCGACAAGCATATTGAACACCACCACATAGCCGATATACCACGGCGCGTATTGCGGCATGATGTACAAGCACACGGCCATCAGCGGCAAACAGAGCCCCATACTCACCTGAATCACCAAGCGCAGCATCAGCGTGCCTTGACTAAAAATCTCACTGCGCATTTCCTTGTCGTAGACTGGATTCGCGTTGTCTTCCATCAGGTCATCGCGTTTAGCGGGAGCGAAGAGCCAATCGGGGAATTGATCGCGTTGGATCACCAGACCGACCGCCTGTTGCGATTCCTGCTCCAAATCGACGACTTCTTTGCCTTCACTACCGACGTCGGGCGGATGCAAGAGCCGCGCACAGGTATTGGCAAATAACACCACACAGACCGCCACGCCGACGGCAGGCAAGATCGTCATAACGAGCAACAAGCGCAGTTGCCCGTAGTCCGTCATCCACACCCACAGCAACACGCCCGCGTTCGCCAGCGGCAGAATCAGCAGATAGCTCACCACCAAGGATGCCGCCGTGCGCTTGAAATAGCTACTACAGGCGATACTTATCATGCCGAAGGTGATGACGGAGACAATCAACCCGAGGTAGGCCGCGATTACTTCATAAAACGACACGCCGCCCAACGGCAAGCAGAGCATCACAATGGGCAGCGACGCGAAGATCAGCACCGCCAAGTGCGTCAACGAGGCCACCAGCTTGCCAAGTACGATCGCGGCGGGACGCAGCGGACTGGCAAGCAGCATTTCGTAGGTTTGGCGTTCTTTCTCGCCCGTGATCGCGCCGGCGGCAAAGCTCGGTGCCATCATCGACGCCAGCACGTATTGTCCTAGAAAGAACAAATCGACCAGCTTGCGCGCTTGCTCGGGATTGGACGTTAGATCGAGCTTCGAGTCCTGGGGCCAGGCGAAGTAAACCACCGCCGCTAGCAAGGCCTGGTACGTAAGCAAGAGCAGGAACGCCCGCTTTTGGCGAAGGTTGACTAAGAGTTCCCACTGCATGACGGGGTTTTCGATGAAATACATAGTTCGTTTCGTCGAGCGGTGAGAGCAATCGAAGGTTTTGCGCGATCGTGTCTAAGACGCTGGCCGGAGGCGTTTTTCCGATTGTATCGCACTCTCACAACCCCTCGCCAGTAGGAAGGCGGTCGATGCCTATTCGCAATCTGTGACCTAAACTTGGCGGTCGCCGAAAAAGTCGGCATCGCCCCATCCGCCCAGCAATGAGGCCCTTTGTGAACGCCACCAGCACGCTCCCCGGCTATGCCGTTGAAACACCGCGCTTAATCCTGCCTGGCGAGTTGCGCCTTTCCGAACTGATTGGGGCAATGTCGGTGGCGCTGGATATTACCGAGGGACAACCCGCAGGTCATGCGATGCGCAGCTGCCTGATTGGCATGAAACTAGCCGAGACGATCGGCCTCTCAAACGCGGATCGGTCGGCATTGTTTTATGGATTGCTATTGAAGGACTTGGGATGTTCGAGCAACGCGGCCAAGATGTGCTATCTGTTCGGCGCGGATGATCGCCAGGTTAAGCGCGATGTGAAGACGGTGAATTGGGTGAAGCTTACCGAACGCGTTAAGTTCGTCGCTCAGCAGGTATCGCCGCACGGCAGCACGATCGAGAAGGCCTTGAAAGTGGTAGCGATGGCGCGCGCAGGGGAAGCGGGGGCGAAGAAGTTGATCGAAACGCGTTGTGAGCGGGGCGCGGACATCGCCCGCATGCTGCGCTTTCCCGAAGCGACCGCGCAGGGCATTCTCGCGCTCGATGAACATTGGAACGGCAAGGGGCATCCGCTCAATCTCCAAGGCGAAGCGATTCCGCTGCTCGGTCGCATCATGGGCCTCGCGCAGACCGTGGAAGTCTTCTTCACCAAGTACGGCCTCACCGCAGCCTACGATATGGCGCGCGAACGGCGCGGCAGCTGGTTCGATCCGCAATTGGTCGATGCCTTGCGAACCTTTGCAAGCGATGAAATCTTTTGGTCGAAACTCAAAAGCGAGACGCTGCGGCAAGAACTCGCCAGCTTTGAACCGGCCGACTATGTGCAAATCGTGAACGAGGAAGATATCGACCGCGTGGCCGAAGCATTCGCTCGCGTCGTCGATGCCAAGAGTCCGTGGACCTTCAAGCACTCGAGCGGCGTGGCTCAGATCGCCGTCGGCATCGGCGAAGTGCTCGGCTATAGTGCGGAACGACTGCGTGATATTCGCCGCGCGGCGCTACTGCACGATGTCGGCAAACTCGGCGTTTCCAATCTCATTCTCGACAAGCCAGGCAAGCCAACGGACGATGAATTCGCCGAGATTCGCCGCCATCCGCGCTACTCGGCCGAAATTCTGGGTCGCATCGCCATCTTTGGACCGCTGGCGCATGTGGCTGGCGCGCATCACGAAAAGCTCGATGGTCGCGGTTACCATCGCGGACTAACCGCCGATCAACTTCCCGACGAAGCTCGCATCATCTGCGTGGCCGATATCTGCGAAGCGCTCTCCGCCAAACGTCCCTATCGCGACGAGATGCCATGGGACAAAGTGATGTCGATCATGGATCGCGACGCCGGCACCGCCTTGGACCCGGACGTCTACGGCGCGCTCAAGATCTGGCAAGAGCGCAATCAGGTCGTCTCGCGGGCCGAAGCGCAATTGGATGAGATTGAGCGGTTGGTAGGCGAGATTGAGTGAGTTGTTTGCGCTCATTCCTAGACTTCATCACTCTTGCGCTTAGTTGCGCCGGCACTTGGAAATCTACCGGCAACAATCAATGCTTCTCTTTCCAGTACCCGCTCCCAGGCGTTGCATCCCAGGATCGCCACCGTGACGCGACCGATGGACGTGAGAGGCTCGATAGTGCTGTCGCGCAGCTGAAAGTGATCCGTCCAATGATCGTTTCGCGGATTGAAGAATCGCGTGAATTGATTTGTTTCCCAATCGAGGGAACCGATGTCGCTCCCCTTACTTCGATTGCAAACGCTGCAAGTCCACGCAAGATTCTCGGCAACGGTCGATCCGCCGTGTTTCTCGCTAATGATGTGATCGATCTCGCAACCGAAGCAAGTGTCATCTTCGTGCAGCAAACAGTATTCACAAATGAATCCCGCACGCATTGCCACCAAGCGACGAAGCTCAATTGGCACATAGGTTAGGGACATGATCGTTTACTTTGTCAACTGTTGCTGGGCCCGCGCCTTTGCCAAACGCATGATGTGCTCGATATGCATGTAATGATCAAGTTCGGCTGCTTCGTCGCGAGAGAGTCCCGTTGTTTTCTCTTGAGAGATCAATAGGGCGACTCGCTCCTTCGCCTTGGCGGATGGCTCAAATGCAATGATCTCGGATGGTGAATGCCCCGAGACGATAAAATCAACGAATTCCGAATAGGCAATGCTCATAGTGAAATCCTTTGGATTATCTCATTATAAGCCGACATCCCGGACGTTTGTACTGACCGCTTAATACTTCCGCGGCGTCACGCGCCCTTGCACACGGACAGGCAAGCCTTGGATGCGGAGGAAGCCTTCGGCGTCGGTTTGGTTGTAGCTACCGCCCCCTTCCATGGTGGCGATCCCTTCGTCGTAGAGACTGTAAGGACTGCTGCGACCATCGACGATGATGTTGCCTTTGTAGAGATTGAGGCTGACTTCGCCGGTAACGGTCTTCTGAGCTTCTTTGATGAATGCCAACAAGGCATCCATTTTGGCGTGATACCAGAAACCGTAGTACACCATCTCGGCTACTTCGGGAGCCATGCGATCGCGCAAGTGGGTGAGATCGCGATCCATGGTCAGTTGTTCAACGACGCGATGGCCAGTGTACAAGATAGTCATGCCAGGAGCTTCGTAGACGCCGCGGCTCTTCATGCCGACGAAACGATTCTCGACCATATCGACGTGGCCAATGCCGTTGCGACCGCCGATCTCGTTGAGCGTTTTAACAATCGCGAGTGGCGAAAGTTTCTTGCCATTGACGGCGACTGGCACGCCTTTGTCGAACGTGATCTTGACGTTCTCTTCTTTGTCGGGAGCCTTCTGCGGCGTCACGGTCATACCGAACTCGACGGTATCGACACCGTTGACGTTCAAATCCTCGAGCTTGCCAGCTTCATAGCTGATGTGCAGGCAGTTCTCGTCGGAACTATAGGGCTTGCTGACGGAGGCCTTCACCGGAATATTGCGGGCGTTGCAATACTCAATCATCGCCGTGCGGCCGGGGAAGAGTTCGCGGAACTTTTCGATTCGCCAGGGGGCGATAAGTTGGATCGAAGGCTCCAGGGCTTCGGCGGCGAGTTGGAATCGGCATTGATCGTTCCCCTTGCCTGTCGCGCCGTGGACGTAGGCGTCGGCTTTCACATCGCGCGCGATCTGCAAACAAACCTTTGAGATCAGCGGGCGAGCGATCGACGTACCGAGCAGGTAGACCCCTTCGTACTTGGCTTGCCACTGCATGACTGGAAACGCGAAGTCGCGGCAAAGCTCTTCTTGCACGTCGATAATCTGCGCGCTCTTGGCGCCGATATCGCGGGCCTTTTTAAGAATCGCTTCGCGATCCTCGCAGGGCTGCCCGAGATCGACATACACGGCGTGTACATCGTAGCCTTCGTCCATCAACCAACCGAGAATGACCGAAGTATCGAGACCGCCGGAATAGGCCAAAACGCAGCTTTTCATGAGGGGAGAAGCCTGGACAGAGGGAGGGAAACTTGCCGTGAAACAAGACATTGTGACGGGGACGATGGTTCGGGGAAAGGGGGAGCAAGTTTCCGAAATCGTCCCGCCCCGAACTCACCGCGTGATTCTAGAGTTGCAGCGTTACATCCAAATTGTCTTGTGCTTTCACATCCAGCTTCTTGGGCAATTCGACGGGCACGGCCCCGGCTTGGTCTTGCGTCATCAAGGGGATATAGGTCACGCGTTGTTCGCCGACCACCGCTCCTTCCAGGCGATGCCCATCGACCATCGTGCGGATTTGGAAGTTGCCGTCGGGGCCCACTTCGCCAATCGCGGTCATGCCTTGGGTGGCGAGCGACTCGAACTGCACCGTGCCACCAGAGACTGGCTGGCCGGCCTTATCGAGAACTTTGCCGCTAACTTTGTGAACGGTCGGCAAATTGGCCGGCGGTGGTTTGCTACCGCAGCCGAGGGTGGCCAACGCCAAAAGAATGAGAAGTAGTGTAGCGCTAACTTTGCGGGTGGTCATGGCTTTGAGAATGCTTTGGTAGGGTGTGGCGAGGGACGAGCCGCACCAGCCGCGATGCTGACTCAAATGGTGCG
>JBGSHH010000129.1:0-4721 GCA_041752355.1 Pirellulaceae bacterium
TCATCTTCGATCTCCGCCAGGCGATCTTGCGCAGTGTCTTCGGTCTCGTCGGCAAGTTGCCGCGCGGCGAGCTCCAATTGTTGCAAGCGGCGCTGCACTTCGTCGATTTCTTGCGGCACGCTTTCGCGCTCCATCGCGACGCGACTGGACGCTTCGTCCATCAAATCGATCGCCTTGTCAGGCAGAAAGCGGTCGGTAATGTAACGATGCGACAGCTTGGCCGCTGCCACCAGCGCGTTGTCCTTGATCTTAATGTTATGGTGTGCTTCGTAGCGCGGCTTAAGACCACGTAGGATCGCGATCGTGTCCTCGACGGAAGGCTCGCCGACCATCACCGGTTGAAAGCGACGTTCCAGCGCGGCGTCTTTCTCGACATGCTTGCGATATTCATCCAGCGTAGTTGCCGCGATGCAGCGCAATTCGCCGCGCGCTAGCGCAGGCTTGAGCAGGTTGGCGGCATCGGCACCTCCCTCGGCAGCACCGGCGCCCACGATGGTATGTAGTTCGTCGATGAAGAGCACGATCTGGCCGCCGCTTGATTGGACTTCCTTCAGCACGGCCTTCAACCGTTCTTCAAACTCGCCGCGGAACTTCGTGCCGGCGATGAGCGCGCCCATATCGAGGGCGACGACCCGTTTGCCTTTGAGCGATTGCGGCACGTCGCCTGCGACGATGCGGAGCGCGAGTCCTTCGGCGATCGCCGTTTTACCCACGCCTGGCTCGCCGATGAGCACGGGATTGTTCTTGGTGCGACGCGACAGAACTTGGATGACGCGGCGGATTTCATTGTCGCGGCCAATGACCGGATCGAGTTTGCCGAGCTGCGCGCGTTCGACCAGATCGATGCCGTACTTTTGCAACGCCTGAAATTTGTCTTCGGGATTCTGATCGGTGACGCGCGTGTTGCCGCGCACTTGCTGTAGCGCTTGCAGGATGTCCTTTTCGCGCACGCCAGCGACTTCGAGCAGGGTCTTAGCGCCGGATTTCGCTTGCGTTAAGGCGAGGAACAAGTGCTCGGTGGAGACGAACTCGTCTTTCATTGTGGCGGCGACTTTGGCCGACGTTTCGAGCACATCGCGACATTCCGCGCCAGGTTGGGGCGTGCTGCCGCCGGAGGTCTTGGGCAAGCGGTTGATCTCCGCTTGCGCCAGACTTTCGAGTTGGCGCGTGTTGACGCCGATCTTATCCAGCAGTGGCTTCACGATGCCATCGGTCTCAGCCACCAGCGCCGCCAGGATATGCAGCGGCGAGAGTTCCGGGTTGCCGTGTTCTTGCGCCATGCTTTGCGCGCCGGCGACCGCTTCTTGGGCTTTGAGTGTGAGTTTATTGAAGTTGAAGGCCATTGAGGATACCTCCGGTCGGATGAGACGCTTGATTATGTGCATAAAGAGAGCCCTGCCGCTACCGACAGGGCTCTCGTGTAATCTAAAGGCAAATGCAATGACTCGGCAGGCGGTAAGCCTACCCCACTACTTCACCTCGAACTCGGCGTCGATCGCGTCGTCGCCAGGCTTATTGGCCGCTTCGGGAGCGGACTGTTCGCCGGTCGCGGCCCCTTCGCCAGCAGCGCTGTAAACGCTCTTGGCGAATGCATGCGCGACTTGCTCCAGTTCGTTGACAGCGGACTTGATCGCTTCCGCGTTGTCGCTCTTGGCCGTTTCGCGAACCTTGGCGATCGCGCTTTCGATCGGCTCCTTGTCCTTGGCTTGCAATTTCTCGCCTTGCTCTTTCATCATCTTCTCGAGCGCGTAGCACTGGTGCTCGGCTTCGTTGCGAGCGCTGGCCAGTTCCACGCGCTGCTTGTCTTCCGAAGCGTGCGCTTCGGCGTCTTTGCGCATCTTCTCGATTTCGCTTTCCGACAAGCCGGACGATTGCTTGATCTGTACCGACGCTTCCTTGCCCGTTCCCTTGTCTTTAGCGGAAACGTTGAGGATGCCGTTGGCATCGATGTCGAACTTCACTTCAATCTGGGGCATGCCGCGCGGCGCGGGTGGAATGCCATCCAGATTGAAATCGCCCAGCACGCGGTTGTCGTTGGCCATCGGCCGCTCGCCTTGGAAGACGCGCACTTGCACACCGGGTTGATTGTCGGCAGCGGTGCTGAAAATCTTCGTACGTGCCGCAGGGATCGTGGTATTGCGCTCGACGAGGACCGTCATCACGCCACCTTCGGTTTCGATACCCAGCGACAGCGGAGTCACGTCCAAGAGCAACACGTCTTTGCGCTCACCGGCCAATACGCTGCCTTGAATGGCCGCGCCAATGGCGACGACTTCGTCGGGATTCACACCTTTGTGTGGCTCCTTGCCGAAGATCTCTTTCACCAATTGCACGACTTTGGGGATGCGCGTCGAACCACCGACCAATACCACTTCATCGATATCGCTCGGCTTCAGTTTCGCGTCTTGCAGCGCTTGCAGCACCGGCTTACGGCAGCGGTCGATCAACGCATCGCTGAGTTGCTCGAACTTGCTGCGCGCGATGGTCATCTGCAAGTGCTTGGGACCGCTTTGATCGGCCGTGATAAACGGCAGATTGATGTCGGTCTGCGGCAACGAACTGAGTTCCTTCTTCGCCTTTTCGCAGGCTTCCTGCAACCGTTGCAGGGCCATGGTGTCCTTGCGGAGGTCCACGCCTTGCTCGCGTTTGAATTCGTCCGCGACATGGTTGATGAGCGCTTGATCGAAGTCGTCGCCACCCAGGTGCGTATCACCGTTGGTCGCCACCACTTCAAACACGCGGCTCTCGCTGCCATCGTCGCCACCGCTGGCGGCAACTTCGAGCACTGAGACGTCGAACGTACCACCACCCAGATCGAAGACGACGATCTTCTCGTCCTTCTTCTTGTCCAAGCCATAGGCCAAGGCCGCGGCGGTCGGCTCGTTGATGATGCGCGCGACTTCGAGACCGGCGATCTGACCGGCATCTTTGGTCGCTTGACGCTGCGCGTCGTTAAAGTAAGCAGGCACCGTGATGACCGCTTTGTTCACCTTGTGCCCCAGGTACGACTCAGCAGCTTCCTTGAGCTTGCGCAGCACCTTCGCGGAGATTTCCGGCGGGGTCATTTGCTGATCGCCAACTTGGACTTTCACGTATTCATTCGCGCCGCCGATGATCTTGTACGGCACGATCTTCTCTTCGCTGGCGACTTCGTTGTGACGACGTCCCATGAAACGCTTGATGCTGTAGATGGTGCGCGTCGGATTGGTGACCGCTTGGCGTTTGGCCGGTTCGCCGACGAGGACCTCGCCTTTGTCGTTGAACGCGACCACGCTGGGCGTCAGGCGGTTGCCTTCGGCGTTCGCGATCACCTTCACTTCGCTCCCTTCCATGACCGAGACCACGCTGTTGGTGGTTCCCAGATCGATACCGATGATTTTTTCGCCGAGTGCCATAGTGTGTTCGCTCCTGCTTGTGAAGAATGTCTTGTGCGGTTGATTTTATGGAATAGTAGTCTGTGCGACATTGGCCCTCGGCGTGGACGACCCCAGGAACTTGCCTTGCAGCTGCGTCCCTCTAGGAGCCGACACGCCATGGGCGAGTGTCGAACGGTGGACACATGGATGCAATCACTGTGCCAGACGGCTGGCAGCGGACCGCGTCGGGAAGTAAAGTGAAGTGGTATAAGATGTTGCGACGACGGAAATTCCGACGTACTTTTAGGAATGAGGGAAGCGGGGTCAAGTAGCTGCCATTTTGACATCGGTCAAACCACGCCTTCGAGGGCGTTGTCATATTGGCAGTCGGCCGCGGGAAGGAACATGCCAAAGATGGCGAAAAAAACGACTGAAGGGAACACGCGCGGCGAACTCGCGCAGCTCGACGAGCAAATCGTGAAGCTCATTAATCGTCGCGCGAGTGTGGCGTTGGAGCTGCTGCGCGCCGAACCGGACACCTCCGCCTGCGATCCCGTCGCGCTCGCGCAGTGGGGAGCGACACACAATCCAGGTCCGCTCCCGACGCGCGCCGTACAAGGGATGATGCGCGAACTAGCCAGCGGCATTCGCGCGCTGGGGCAAGCGTCGCGCGTCGCTTACCTGGGTCCCGAATACAGCTATAGCCATCTGGCCGCTTTGGAACGTTTTGGCAGTTGCGCGGAACTCGTGCCGGTCGCGAATATCGCAGCGGTCTTTGAAGAGATCGATCGCCAGCAAGCGAACTATGGCCTCGTGCCGATCGAGAACAGCACCGATGGCCGCATCGTCGATACGCTCGGCATGTTCGCGAAGAAGCCGCTGAGGATCTGTGGCGAAGTGCAATTGCGCATTCACCATAATTTGCTCGGCAAAGGAGCGCGCGCCGAGATCAAGGAAGTTTACAGCAAGCCGCAGGCGATATCGCAATGTCGTGAGTGGCTGGCGAAACACCTGCCAGAGGCGAAGCTGATGGAGATTTCCAGCACCACGAAAGCCGCGCAACTCGCGGCAGAAAGGCCCGGCATCGCCGCCATCGCCAGTAAGCAAGCAGGCGTGGCGTATGGGCTGGATGTGCTGGCCGCCAGTATTGAGGACAACGCCGAGAACGTCACGCGCTTCGCCGTGATTGGTGGCGAGCAACCCAAGCGTACTGGCAGTGACAAGACCTCGCTGATGTTTCAGATTTCACATCGCCCCGGTTCGCTGGCCGACACCATGGCGATCTTCAAACGCAACAAACTCAACCTCACCTGGATTGAGTCGTTTCCCTTGGTCGGCACGAAGGCGGAGTATCTGTTCTTTGTG
>JBGSHH010000130.1:0-7369 GCA_041752355.1 Pirellulaceae bacterium
CATCCACATTCTCCCGTGAAGTAAGTTGATGCCTGACGACCAATCCAAACCGCAGTCCCTCCAAGATGTCTGCGGTCAATTGCGCGACAAGGCCAACGAGACCAACGGCGACTCGCTGTCAGTGCAGACATTTCTGGACGCGTTCTCCGGCCGGATTTTTGGCCCATTGCTGCTCGTACCTTCTCTGGTCGTCATCATCCCACCGCTGGGAGCGATTCCATTCGTGCCGACGACGATGGGGGTGCTAGTGTTGCTCATCGCCGGGCAAGCGCTCATGGGGCGCAAACATCCTTGGATACCGAGTTTCATTTCGCAGCGCGAAGTCTCGAAAGAGACCTTCGAAAAAGCGCTCGATCGCTTTGAACCTTGGGCGAAATGGGTCGACTGGTTTACCAAACCGAGACTTCAGTTTCTGGTCTCCGGCGCGATGAAGTACGGTATTGCCTTACTGTGCGTGCTACTGGCAATCTCACTGCCACCGCTGGAAGTTCTTCCCTTTGCCGCCGCGCTCCCTGGGTTGGGCATCTTTTGTCTCGGATTGGCGATCACCGCGCAAGATGGCTTGCTCGGCCTCTTCGGCATTCTGGCTGGTTGCGGCGTGGCGGGAGTGTTGATTTGGTGGCTGATGTTTTCGTGAAGCTGATAGCTAGCGAGTTGAGGCTGTTGCCCCATACGATTGACCATGGCGATTCGCACAGCTATCGTCGGGCGTGACGTTTCACCAATCTCGCCGTGAGCAAAACCATGATCAGCTTTCGTTCTATTGTTTGTCTGTTGCTCGTGGCATTCTCTCTCACGAGCCAATCGCGCGATGCCGCGGCGCAAACGATCGCGGCCCAGTCACCTATGGCCACTCCCTGGGGCGTGAGCGCTTCGGCCAGTTCCTATAAGAATCATGCCGAATGGTTCCCCAAAATGCGCGCTGCTGGAGTCACTTCCGTGCGGTTGTTTCCTGAATGGCGCGGGCTGGAACCACAAGCTGGCAAGTGGAATTGGACGGCGAGCGATGCGCTGGTTAAATCGGCCCAAGATAATAAGATCGAAATCACCGCCGTGCTGATGGGCTCGCCGGCTGGCGATAAAGCGGTGCATGCTTTTCCGATGGATGATCTACCGGGTTGGTCGAAGTTTGTGACATCGTCGGTGGAGCGCTACGAATCGCAGATCCATTACTGGGAAGTTTGGAACGAAGGCAATGCCGGCTTCAATGATGGCCACCACACGACCGCCGACTATGCCAAGCTCGCCAGTGTGACCTATGCTGCCGTGAAGAAAGCCGATGCCAACGCGCAAGTCGGACTTACCGTCGCCAGTTACGATGCTCCGTATTTGCACCAAACGATCAAGGCGCTGGCGAAGTCGGGCCAAGCCAACGAGTTCGACTATCTTTGCATCCATCCATACGAGGTCGCCGACGGCCTGGCGAATCCCCACGGCGAAATTCCCTTTCTATGGATGACGCACCAACTACGCGAGATGTTGCAGGCGAGCGCACCCGAAAAGGCCAAGGCCGAGATTTGGATCACCGAAGTTGGCCGGCGCATCGACTCAAATAAGAATCGCGCCGTCACTCCGCGCACCGCCGCGCACGACCTGGTCAAGATCTATACCATGGCGTTGGCGCAAGGTATCGCGCGTGTGCAATGGTTCGAGGCGCAAGATCCGCAAGGCGAAGAGGCCGGCTTTGGATTGATTAGTCGCGACGGCCAGGCCCGCGAATCGTACCAAGCGCTTCAATCACTTGCCAAGCATCTCGGCCCACACCCAAAATATCTCGGCTGGCTCGCCTTGGGTGAAGCAGGACGAGGGTACGGCTTCGTGTTTGAAGGGGTCGATGGTCCCGTGCTCGTGGCGTGGATGACGGCGGGTGAGTTCGACGACACACTGTCACGTTCCGATGGCGGACAAATAATCGATCCGCTCACAGGTCGAGAGACGCCCATTAAAGCGAGCTTAAAGATCGAGCTTTCGCGCGCACCATTGCTGATCACTGGCCTCTCGGCAGAGCTGGTCAAGCAAGCAAAAGCCAATGTCGAACTGCCGTTCCCCTGGGGCGGCAATTACTCACAAATCAAGACTGTGAGCTTTCAACCGGGCGCTAAGAACGCGATCCAAGGTATCGTGCCTGTCGGTCACGCCGATTGTCCCACCATTAAATTTGCGGATGGTTCCACGGGGATTCTGGTCGAAGGCGACATTGGCCATCCGGTGAGCTTCTACGTACATCCGTCGTTCGCGAAATTCACCACGCAGGAATACTACGTCCGCGTCACTGCGCGGCGAGTGGCCCAAGGCAATGTCGGCATGAATCTGCTGTATGAAGTCGCCGATAGCCAGGGACGTGGAGCGTACGCCAACGCCCAGAAGTGGTTCGGCGTCAATCAAGAAGAAGGCTGGCAATCGTACACCTGGCACGTCAACAATGCTTGTTTCTCGAAAATGTGGGGATACGACATTGTCATTCGGCCCGAACAATCCATTCCCTTTGCGATCGGCAAAATCGAGGTCAGCACCGTACCGTTCAAGTGATCCAGGCGATTGATTTGCATTCTTCGCTGGTTCCCTTCACAATAGAGGTTAGCTCCATTTCGACCTACCGCTTCCGCCTCTCCCACCTTCCTTGTATGCCTGGCCGCAAATCACGTCTCCCACATTTCATCTGTGCTCTCGCGGCCTGCTCGATCGTAATCGTCGGCATGAATTCCAGCCGCGCTGCCGAACCTCCCAAGATCGATTTCGATCGCCAGATTCGACCGTTGCTGTCCGATACTTGCTTCATCTGTCACGGTCCTGATGAAAAGAAGCGAGATAGTGATCTGCGGTTGGACCTCAAGGATTCCGCTTTCGCCGATCTCGGAGGTCACAAGGCGATTGTTCCTGGCGATGTAGCGGCGAGCGAACTGATCAAGCGCATCACGTCAAGCAACCCGGACGAACGAATGCCACCGCCGGACGCCGTGCGACAACTCAAACCAGCGCAAATCCAACTCCTTACCGATTGGGTTGCTCAGGGAGCACCTTGGGAACAACATTGGTCGTTCACACCCATTGCTCGCCCTGCCCTCCCCGACGTCAAGCAAAGCAACTGGCCAACGAACGCACTCGATCGGTTCGTCTTGGCGCGATTGGAACAAGAATCGCTTGCTCCCTCTCCACCTGCCAACAAGGAAGCGTTGCTGCGGCGCGTGACGCTCGACCTGACTGGTTTGCCGCCGACATTGGCAGAGATCGATGCTTTTCTAGCCGATGATTCACCAGGGGCCTATGAGCGCGTCGTCGATCGTTTGTTCGCTTCGCCCCGCTACGGCGAACGAATGGTGTGGGAATGGCTCGATGTCGCCCGTTATGCCGATACCAACGGCTATCAAGGGGATCGAACCCGCACCATGTGGCCGTGGCGCGATTGGGCGATTGCGGCGATCAATAGGAATCAGCCTTACGATCAATTCACCATTGAACAATTGGCCGGTGACTTGCTCGATAGCCCAACGTTTGAGCAACGGATCGCCACCGGCTTTCAACGTAACCACATGCTCAATGGCGAAGGTGGCCGCATCGCGGAGGAATCGCGTGTCGATTACGTCATCGATCGCGTCGATACGACGGCTGCCACTTGGCTTGGCCTGACGCTTGGATGCGCTCGCTGCCACGATCACAAATACGATCCGTTCACGCAACGCGAGTACTTTCAACTCTACGCCTATTACAACAATATTACTGAGAGCGGCTCGGTCGATCGTGATGGCAGCGCCAACCCAGTCGTGGAAGCGCCGACACGTGAGCAACAAGCACGCTTTAAACAACTCGAAAGGGACCGCGCCGCCGTCGAACAACAATTGGCCGCGCTGCCAACGGAAGTCACCGCCGAACGCGCCAGCGAAAAGGATGAGTTGACCAAGAGGCTCGACGCCGCTACGAAGGCTCGCGACGATTACAAAAAGCAGTTTCCGATCGTGATGATCATGGAAGAGCGTCCGCAACCACGCGAATCGTACGTGCTGGAACGCGGGCAATACAATAAATACGGCGTGAAAGTCACGCCGCAAGTGCCGGCGCAACTCATTCCGCTCCCCGCCGAAGCACCTGCCACGCGTTTGTCGCTCGCGAAATGGCTCGTCGATCCGTCGCATCCTTTGACGGCAAGAGTAACAGTAAACCGCCAATGGCAACAATTCTTTGGCTTCGGTCTGGTGAAAACAACGGAAGATTTTGGTGTGCAGGGGGAACGTCCTTCGCATCCGCAGTTGCTTGACTATCTCGCTGCTGAGTTCATCGCCAGCGGCTGGGATGTAAAGCGGCTGCAAAGGCTAATTGTCACTAGCAGCACTTATCGCCAGTCGTCGCGTGTCTCGGAGGAGTTGGTGGAGCGCGATCCGGAAAACCGCTTGCTGGCGCGTGGCCCACGCTATCGACTTTCGTCTGCAATCATTCGCGATCAAGCACTCGCTGCCAGTGGTCTCTTTGTCGAGCAACTCGGCGGACCGGCGGTCAAGCCGTATCAACCCGGCGGCGTGTGGGAAGAGATGAGCTTTGGCAACATCCGTTATGACCAAGATCATGGCCCCAGCTTATACCGCCGTAGTCTCTACACATTTTGGAGGCGCACCACACCGCCGACAATGTTGTTCGATGTTGCTTCGCGACAAGTGTGTTCGGTCCGTCACGCGCGCACCAACACACCGCTGCAATCGCTGACGATGCTCAATGACGTCACCTTTATCGAGGCTGCCCGCGCGCTCGCACAACGGGTGTTGACCGGCGACAAGGAGCCCGCAGATCGAATAACTACGATGTTTCGCTTGCTCACATCGCGTCGCCCCAGCGCCGCTGAGTTGCAAGTTCTCTCCGCCAGTCTGGCAAGATTTCAAGCTCAATACACGGCCGATCTCGAGGCCGCGAATCAGTTAGTTCAAATCGGCGAATCGAAACACAATCCGCAGCATCCGCCCGCCGAACTTGCCGCCTACACCAGTTTGGCGACGCTGCTTCTGAACTTGGATGAGACGCTGTCAAAGGAATAGCCTGCGCATGAACCCGTTCATCGAGCACTCTCTGCTGACGAATCGCCGCGAATTCTTTGGACGCGCCGCCTGCGGACTTGGCACCGCAGCCTTGGCGTCGTTGTTAGCACGCGACTGCATAGCTGACGACCGTAAGCAACCGCTTGAACGCGTCGGCGGTTTGCCGGGCCTGCCACACTTCGCCCCCAAAGCGAAACGAGTGATCTACCTGTTTCAGAACGGGGCACCGACACACGTCGACTTGTTCGATTACAAACCAAAGATTGCGGAAATGCATGGTAAGCCTGTGCCGGATGAGTTCGTGCAAGGCAAGAAGTTCAGCACCATGACTGGTGCCGCCAATGGCAAATTGATGCTCGCGCCGGTCGAACCGTTTGCCCAACATGGCGAGTGCGGCGCGTGGGTTAGCAAGTTTATGCCACATACCGCTGGCATTGTCGACGACCTCTGCTTTATCAAGAGCCTGCACACCGAAGCGGTCAATCACGCCCCAGCAATTTCGTTCTTCGTCAGCGGCGCGGAGCAGCCAGGACGTCCCACACTGGGTGCCTGGCTCAGCTATGGCCTCGGCTCCGCCACTGAAAGCTTGCCTTCGTTCGTCGCCATGACATCGGTGAGCAAAGGAACCTCCTGTGGACAGATTTTTTACGATTATTACTGGGGGAGTGGCTTTCTCCCATCCAAGTATCAAGGGGTGAAGTTTCGCGGCAGCGCCGAGCCCGTGCTTTATCTTTCCAATCCCGCAGGCGTGAGTCGCGAAGTGCGGCGCGGGATGCACGACGATCTCGCCAAGCTTCACGAAATCAAGCATCAGGAATTCGGTGACCCCGAGATTCTGACCCGCATCGCGCAGTACGAGATGGCCTATCGCATGCAAACGAGCGTGCCAGAACTGACCGATCTCTCCGACGAAACGGCCGCCACGCTCGAGATGTACGGCCCTGACGCGAAACAGCCTGGTACCTTCGCCAACAATTGCCTCGTCGCGCGACGACTTATCGAGCGCGGCGTGGGCATGGTGCAACTTATGCATGCCGGCTGGGATCAACACAACAGCCTCACCACCGAACTTTACAATCAATGTCGCGACACCGATCAAGCGTCGGCCGCGTTGGTGAAAGACTTGAAAGCTCGTGGTCTGCTGGAAGATACGCTCGTAATTTGGGGCGGTGAGTTCGGCCGCACACCATTCATCCAAGGCGATTTGAACAATCGTGTAAAATGGGGCCGCGATCATCATCCTTACGCTTTCACGCTATGGATGGCTGGCGGCGGTGTGAAGCCCGGCTTCACGCATGGTGAGTCAGACGAACTGGCGATGAACGTGGCGAAAGATCCGGTACATGTTCACGATTTTCAAGCCACCCTGCTGCACTTGCTCGGCATCGATCACACCAAGCTCACCTTTAAGTTCCAAGGGCGGCACTTCCGGCTGACCGATGTGCATGGTCAAGTCGTTAAACAGGTACTGGCTTGAGCCATCGGGGGACCAGGACCTGGCCAGCCTATCGTTTTGACCTATGAACAATTACATTCGACTTGTCGGCTTGGTGTTAGTGGTCTTGGTAATCAACCAGCTCTCCGCCGACGAATTGCCGGACGTGGGTCTTCATCGTCTGCAAGTCATAGGCACGCATAATTCCTACCACATCGCCCCCGATGAATTCGCCAAAGCGATGATTGCGGTCGGTGCGCCTGCCGAAGCGAAAGCCAACGACTATTCCCACCCGCCACTCACTGAGCAACTCGATAAACTTCGCCTCCGCTGCTTTGAACTGGATCTCTATCTCGATCCTGCAGGCAAGCTCTATCGCAAACCTCTTGCTTATACGCTCCTCAAGCAGCAAGCCGAACCCAATGTACCATTCGATCCCGATGGCGTCATGTCGCGTCCGGGCATTAAGATTCTACATAGCCCCGATTTTGACTTCCGCACCACCGCGTACTCGCTGCAGGCGGCGCTTACCGAACTGAAAGCATGGTCGGATAAAAAACGACAACATGCACCGATCTTTGTGCTGCTGGAACTGAAATCCGATTCGTTTTCGCCGCTGACCAAGCCGCTAGCGTGGGATGCCGCCGCTTTGGAATCGTTGGAAAAGGAACTGCTCGCCGTGCTGCCTCGCGAGCGAATTGTCGCGCCGGACGATGTGCGCGGCGACGACGAAACGCTGCGTGCTGCGGTACTCGCGCGGGGCTGGCCGAAACTTTCGGAGTCGCGCGGGAAGTTCGTGTTCTTGCTTGATAATGAGGATCGCGTCCGCGAAGAGTACCTCAAACCTAGTGCCACGCTCGCCCAGCGTTTGCTCTTCGCCAGTGTTTCGCGCGATCACGTCGCCGCCGCGTTC
>JBGSHH010000131.1:0-3898 GCA_041752355.1 Pirellulaceae bacterium
TCTATTCCCCTCAAGGATACGAATCAGGTAGGCAAAACAAGGCAGGGGGAGGACGTGTGAGGCAATCGGAAGGCATTGCGCGTCAAGCGATAGGTGTGCGCCTGGAGAGAGATGCTTGACTTACGCCACATTAGTCGCGAACTACCAATTGCAATAGTCCCTGGCGGATATTTTTGTGAAAGATTTGCCGCATTCGTGTAATGATAAATAATCATGATTTCACGATATTCTTCCCCGGAGGGAGTTGAGCATTTTCGACTCGCCTCTTCGTGGGAGTAATCAGAAAATCAACGTTCCTTTTCCGCCCCCAGCGACACCGGCGACGCCTGCGAGCAATTTCCGCCGCGATGGATTATAAATAGCAGTACTCCCAGGAGCCCGCCATGTCCAAGTCCCGCCTGCTTATTATCAGCTTCGTCTGTGTCGTCTGTGTCACGCTTTGGAACGTTGCGCCCCTCCGCGCTGCGGACGATGGCGATGCGAACGACTTCTTCGAACGGCAGGTCCGACCGATCTTGGTGGATAACTGCCAGAAATGCCATGGCGACAAGAAGCAGGAAGGTGACTTGCGGCTCGACGCGCGCGAGACGCTGTTGGTCGGCGGATTGTCTGGCGCGGCCATCACGCCGGGCGAACCCAATAAGAGCTTGTTGATCGCAGCGGTGCGGCACGAGGGGGACATCAAAATGCCTCCCAAATCCAAACTCACCGACGCCCAGATCGAAACGCTCTCGCAGTGGGTCAAGATCGGCGCGCCGTGGCCTAAGACATCGGTCGTAGCTCCCACCCAAGATGCCGCCCGCTCACATTGGGCTTTTCAGCCAGTGGTCGATCCCGCGGTCCCAGAACATGCCGCAGGTGACTCCCCGATCGATGCCTTCATTGATGCTCGCCTAACCAAAGCGGGTCTCACCCCGTCACCGGCCGCCGATCGCCGCACCCTCATCCGCCGCGTTTCCTTTGACTTGCTCGGCCTTCCCCCCACGCCTGAGGAAGTGCAGTCGTTTGAACGCGACGAAGACCCCCGTGCCTACGCCAAGCTTATCGAGCGTTTGCTCGCCTCGCCGCACTATGGCGAACAGTGGGGACGCCACTGGCTCGATGTCGCGCGCTATTCCGACACCAAAGGCTATGTCTACGCGCGCGAGCAGCGCATCTGGCTGCACGCCTGGGTGTATCGCGACTGGGTCGTGCAGGCGTTGAACGATGACATGCCGTACAACCAGTTTCTGATGTTGCAGATCGCCGCCGATCAATGCGCCGAGCAGCCTGCCGACAAGGCCGCCATGGGCTTTCTCACACTGGGGCGACGATTCCTAGGCGTGCAACGAGATATCATCGACGATCGAATCGATGTCGTCACGCGCGGCACCATGGGATTGACCGTCGGCTGCGCTCGCTGCCACGATCATAAGTACGATCCGATCCCGACCAAGGACTATTATTCCTTCTATGGCATCTTTCAAAATTCCTCGGAGCAACTCCAGTCGATCGCCGAGCCCCAAACAAAAGATGATGCCTATCAGAAGTTTGAGGCGGAACTCGACAAACGGCGCCATCAATTGCGCGACTTGCTAACCAAGCGACGCGAGGAAACGTCCGCGCGCATTCGGGCACGCCTGGGTGACTATCTGGCCGCGCAGCTGGAGTTGAGCAAGTATCCGCCGGAAGGTTTCGACCAAATCATCTACAAGGATGATCTGCTGCCGACGTTCGTGCACGTTTGGCAGGCGTATCTCACGCAGGCGAAGCAGCGCCGCGATCCGGTGTTTGTCGCCTGGCATGCTTACCGAGACATTCCCGCCAAGGAATTCGCCGAACAAGCAGGCGAAGTGACGAAACAACTTGCGGCCCGGCCAGCCGGCGAAGTTCATCCGTTGGTGTTGGCAAAATTCGCGACGCCTCCCGCCTCCATGCCGGAAGTTGCCAAGCGCTACGGCGAACTCTTCGCGGCCGCATTGCCTGACGATGGCGATGCCACTCTCCGCGAAGTCCTTTTCGCCAAGCATGGACCTTGCATGGTGCCGGATGAGCCGATTGTGAATATCGAATATCATTTCGATTCCGATATGAACAACGAACTCTGGAAGGCGCAGAGCGAGCTCGATAATTGGATTCTGCAAGCGCCGCCAACCAGCAAACACGCGATCATTCTGACCGATCGCGAGTCGCCAGTCACACCGCGTGTGTTCAAGCGAGGCAATCCGGCGAACCCAGGGGACGAGGTGCCTCGGCAATTCGTTTCGGTCATTGCCGGCCCTGATCGCCAACCCTTTACCCACGGCAGCGGCCGTTTGGAACTCGCGCAGGCGATCACCGATTCCAAGAATCCGCTGACAGCGCGCGTTATCGTGAATCGCGTCTGGCTGCACCACTTTGGCGTTGGCCTGGTGCCGACGCCCAGCGATTTTGGCACTCGTGCGCCGCCGCCGAGTCATCCCGAGTTGCTCGATTGGCTCGCCACGCGATTTATGGAAGAAGGCTGGTCGCTGAAGAAGCTGCATCGCCAGTTACTACTCACCAAAGCGTATCAACGCCGTTCCAACGGCCCCACCGACGCCGCCGCCTTGGCGAAAGCGAAGCAACTTGATCCGCAGAACCGGTTGCTGTGGCGCGCCAACGAACGACGATTGACATTCGAGGAAATGCGCGACGCATTGCTCGTCACCACGGGGCGACTCGATAAGACGATGGGGGGTCGCCCTGGCGACTTGTTCAACGTTGGCTTTACGCGCCGGACCATCTACGGCTCGATCGATCGGCAATTCCTCCCCAGTGCGCTGCGCGTGTTTGACTTTGCGAATCCCGATTTGCATATTCCTCTGCGTAGCGATACCACCGTGCCGCAACAGGCGTTGTTCTTTCTCAATCATCCGCTGATGATCGCCTATGCGCAATCGCTGGCGGCGAAAACGTCGGGAGAAAAGCCTGACGAAGCACGCATCCAGCAGCTTTATCAACTCGCCTATCAACGTCCCGCCACTGCCGATCAAGTCGCCGTCGCGCGGGAACTGATCGAACTTTCCCGGAGCGATACTGCGAGCAACATTCCGCCCACCGTGGCCGATTGGCAATACGGCGTGGGAGGCTTCGACGAGAAGACAGGGCAAGTCACCGGCTTCGCCAAACTGCCGCACTTCACCGGCAACGCCTGGCAAGGTGGCAGCGCTTACCCAGACGGCAAACTCGGTTGGGCACAACTCACGGCAACCGGTGGGCATACCGGTAACGACTTGGCGCATGCCGCCATTCGGCGCTGGACCGCGCCGCGCGCTATGAAAGTGACGATACGCTCAACTCTCATCCACGAGCCAACCGAAGGCGAAGGAGTGCGCGGTTTTCTCGTCGCTAGTCGCGGCGGTCTGCTCAAGCGAGTCGCCGTCCATCATAGCCAGGAAGAGTTAAACGCGGGTGATCTAGACCTACAGGCGGGCGATACGCTCGATTTCGTCGCCGACATGGGGAACAAGCTGAGCCATAACCAGTTCCTTTGGAAAGCAACGATCACCGCGAGTGACGAGTCCCGCTGGGATTCGCAGCGCGATTTTGAAAACCAAGGCACAACGCGGCTCGATCCCTGGGAGCAGTTAGCGCAAGTGATTCTGTCAGCCAATGAATTTGTGTTTGTGGACTAATGCGAGGCGAACATGTTTTTAAACCGTCGTGATATGTTGACGCGGGCCGGCACCGGCCTGGGGATGCTCGGACTAGCGTCGCTGCTGGCCGATGAGAAGTTGCTCGGTGCCGAGGAAGCTAGCGGCCCGCTCGCGCCCAAAGCGCCCCACTTCCCTGCCAAGGTGAAGCGGGTCGTGCATTTCTTTTGCAATGGCGGACCTTCGCACGTCGACACGTTCGATCCCAAACCGGCACTGGCGAAACATGCCGGACAGCCGTTGCC
>JBGSHH010000132.1:0-13172 GCA_041752355.1 Pirellulaceae bacterium
TGGACGCACCAAAACCGCTTTGGAGAAAGGCCATCTCACGACCTACACATTGCAGCACCACTTGGAAAGTGTAGTGCCAATTGCCGTGAGGCAACTTGATCCCAAAGCCACGCAATCGCCGCGTATGTTCGCCGCCATCGATAATAATATGAAACTTGTCGATATGGAGGAACTTTTTGCTCAGCGCGCCGCCGGCAAGTATCCGCACGCAGGCCTGATCAAGGATTCTATTCTAATCGTCGAAACGCTGCAAAGCGTTAAACGACTTTCCGGCTTCAATAAGAAGGGGCATAGCATCCCCGATCGCAACAACAACTACTTCCAGTCGTTTATCAACGATATCGCGGACGAGGATTTGAAAGTAGACGCCGAAAAGGTACGGGCGGCGCTGAAGAGCGAATTCGGTTTCACGCGGCGCCAACTGAAGGTCGAACACTTTGGTGAAGGGACGGCGACCATCACCACGCCTTATTTCAGTTATAACGTCAGCGTTCTGCAAGCACCTTCTGATCCGACACACGTCGTCTGGCGGCGGTCAATTGAAGCGATCGTAGACGCTGAAAATGTCCTCTCGGATGAATTTGAAAACGTCTTTGCCGGCGTATTCGATACTGTTGAAATGTCGTTGCATAGCGACATTAACGTGGAAGAACTGATCGACTTTATCGAAGACCTCGATTGTGAGGAGATCCGCGTCGAATACACCGAGGATGAAAATATATCGGCCTGCGTGGTGCGCATCGATGGCCACCACGTCGATATCAAGATCACTTCCAGCACCTTCTCAATCATTCATCCCCGCGCGACGTCTCCGCGCCAGTTGCTGAAATCATTCTTCGAGATTCAAGCAGCGCTGGCGCAGGAATATCGCGTGCCCGCGATTACGTTCTAGCGAATGGCAATCGCCTGTTGCAGCGGACGCAGCACGTTCTCCACGACGTAGTTATCGACTAACTCGCGGCACACTTCCCCCAAGCGATGCATGGTGGAGACGAACGTTTCTCCAGGTTCCAAACTGCCGTAGCGACGTGCCGTGAGGTACACGCTGAGTTGCTCCTCTGGAAACTCGCCAGTGCGAATGTGGTAGGCACTGGTCCGTGTTTCGACATTCAATCGGCACTGTATTCGACACTCGGGATCGAGCGCAAACTGAATCGAAGGCTCATGTCCCACAAGTGTGATCCCCTCCACATTGGCCATTTTTTCAAACGCAGGCACAATGCCGAGAGCTTCGGCCAGGAGTGCGTTGTGATTGCCGCGATAAGTGAAATCAAAACCGAGCATTATATTCAGCGATTCACAATCAAGCGAACTGACGCTAAGTGTGTACGGCACCATGTCCAACACGATCGCATGTTGCTGTAACGCCTCGTCGAAGGAAGCCGGATTCACCTGGCCAGAACTGACGCGGCGATTCTCGACGGAGGCCCAGCGGTATTGCCCTTTGTCCTTTTCTTCTTCCAAGACATATTCCCCACGTTCCCTTCCGTAGAAGTTCTTCATTGTGGGATAATGTTTTTGGACTTGTTCAAAAAAGTAGAGCACCGTCTCGCGATTTTGTGGGAGATCCATCTCCGTGTTGAGGTTCATGTTCACGTAATAATCATCGCTGTACGAACCGTAGCGAGACATCCTGAGTTTCCTTTCAGCAAGTTGTGGCTGCGAGGCTGGGTGACGTTCCCCAGGAATCCTTACCAGCGACGGCTAATTGTCAAGCCATCGCCCTGACTCGCGTTCGTTCACCAAGGCGAACATTCCCTGACTCGCCTGACAGCATGCAAAGTCATTTGGCTCCTTTTTCGGGTGACTACTTGGGACTCAACCTCTGTTCAGTATAAAATGCTATCGCGTGCAGTGCAAAGGTGCCGCGCGAATTGGTTCTAACTACGGAGAGTCGCCATGGCCACAATCACGCGTAAATCATCCCCCCAGCGGGAAGCAAATGGTGCCGAAACCACCCTTGCGGTCTTTCCGAGCGATCTGGGATGGATGGCCGCAATTTTCTCGGGCGAGCGAATGGTGCGGCTTTCATTCGGCCATCGCACCAAAGAAATCGCGTTGAAAGCCATGAAGGATTTTGCGCCGACGGCCAAACACGTGCAGAATGCCGTGGTGGAGCGCGCCATTGAGCGTCTGCAGGCGTTTGCTTCGGGCGCGGAAGATGAGTTGGTGGAAATCGATGTTGATTACGGCCTGGTGACGCCTTTTCAGCGGCGCGTGCTGGATGCTTGTCGAGCGATTCCCGCTGGCGAAACGCTGTCTTACGGGGAGTTAGCGCAAATCGCCGGCGCGCCCGGTGCGGCGCGAGCGGTCGGCAACGTCATGCGGACAAACAAAATGCCACTTGTGATTCCTTGTCATCGTGTCGTCGGTAGTGGTGGCGCTTTGGGTGGCTATTCGGCCCCCGAAGGGCTGACCATGAAGCAACGCCTGTTGGATCGCGAGGGAGCGCAACTGGTGAAGTGACGCCACTTCCGATTGACGACGTATTGCCGCAACTCCTCGCCGCATTGCGTGAACAAGACGCGGTGGTACTGCAGGCACCCACGGGAGCCGGCAAGACGACGCGCGTCCCTCCGGCGATTTGGGATGCAGGCTTGTCGGCCCTGCGGCAGGTCGTGGTGCTGCAGCCTCGACGACTCGCCGCCCGCGCGACCGCCGCGCGCATGGCCAGCGAACGAAACACCTGCTTAGGCGACTTGATTGGCTACCAAGTTCGCTTCGAGAAAAGCGCGACGCGGGCTACGCGGTTGCTCGTCTGTACCGAAGGTATCCTGCTGCGCCGCTTGCAAGACGACCCGTTTCTCGACGATGTTGGCGTCGTCGTGTTCGACGAGTTCCATGAACGAAATCTCAACAGCGAACTGGCGCTGGGCATGATTCGTAAAGTCCAACAAAGCGTTCGTCCCGATTTGAAGATCGTGGTCATGTCGGCCACATTGGCAGCACAACCGATCGCGAAGTATTTGGATGATTGCCCCGTGGTGGTGAGCCAAGGGCGCCTCTTTCCCGTCACGATTGACTATCTCCCCACGCTGGATCGCCGTCCGCTGTCCGAATTGATCGACGCCGGCGTGCGGCAAGTGCTCCAGCAATCGCCAGGCGACGTGCTCGTTTTTCTCCCCGGCGTGGCCGAGATTCGTCAGGCCTGCCAAAAGTTGCAGCCGCTCGCCGAACAACATGACATTCAACTTCACGAACTTTACGGCGACCTGCCGCCTGAGAAGCAAGACGCCATATTGCGACCTGGCACGCGCCGCAAGATCATCCTTTCAACCAATGTCGCCGAGACGTCGGTCACAATTGACGGTGTCACGGCAGTGGTCGACAGCGGCCTGGCGCGCGTGTTGCGCTTTGACCCGCAGGTTGGTCTGGATAAGCTGCAACTGGAAGCGATCTCGCGTGCGTCCGCCGAGCAACGTGCAGGCCGCGCGGGACGTTTGCAGCCTGGTGTATGTTTGCGACTCTGGCCGGAAGCGATGCAACGGAGTCGCGCGGAGTTTGATGAACCGGAGATTCGTCGCCTCGATCTTGCGGGGCCCATCTTGCAACTCAAGAACTGGATTGAGCCTGATCTGACAAACTTTCCGTGGTACGAACGGCCGCGCGAACATGCCGTACAGCAAGGGCTCGCGTTGCTGGAACGGCTCGACGCGCTCGTCGGTGGCGGCATCACCGATCTTGGTCGCCAACTGGCAAGTTTTCCCGTTCATCCTAGACTGGCGAGGCTGTTGTTGACCGGCGCGGAACTTGGTTGTTTGCGGGCGGCAGCGTGGGCGGCGGCGTTGCTATCGGAACGCGATCCGTTTGAGCGCGAACAGGGAGGCTATCGGCGACAAAGTGCCAACTTTCACGCCGCTAGCGACATCAGCGAAAAGGTCGCCGCGCTCGAAGAATTTGCCGATACAGGACGACTTGCTACCGCGCATGGCACCTTGCATCGCGCCGGCGCGAAGAACGCCCTGCGCGTGCGCGATCAACTCATGCGATTGGTCAGCCGTGCTGCTTCTCCCACTCCGACCAATGCGGAAGAAGCGCTGCCACGCGCGCTCCTGGCGGCGTTTCCCGACCGCCTAGCGAAGCGTCGTGAGCCGCGCAGTCCGCGCGCGATCATGGTGGGTGGAAAGGGAGTAATCCTCGCTCCCAGCAGCGTGATTTCGCCCGATGCCGAGTTGTTTCTCTGCATCGAAGCCACAGGCGATTCCGGCGAAGCGACGATTCGTCAGGCATCCGCCGTCGAGCGCGCCTGGTTGCCGGAACACTTGCTGCGAACCGTCGTAGAAGTTGGCTATGACGAACAGCAAGATCGCTTGCAAGCTCGGCAACGTAAGTACTGGGACACGCTCCTGTTGGAGGAAACGACCGCCGCGATGAACGACAGAGAGGCCGCCGCGCAAGCATTGGCCGTTGCCGCCAGCGATCGTTTCGATCGAGTCTTTCCGCCTGAGGACGACGAGGCGACGCAGTTCGTCCAGCGTGTCCGCTGCCTCAATCAATGGATGCCTGGGTTGGACCTTCCTGGGCTGGACGACGCCCCTCTTCGTGCGCTGCTTCCGCTCATTGCACATGGATGTCGTTCGCTGGCCGAGTTGCGGCGCGGTCCCTGGCTGTTGCACCTGAAGAATCAATTCAGCTACCAACAGCTTCAAACAATCGAGCGCGAAGTTCCCGAGCGGATACAAGTTCCCAGCGGGAGCCAGATAAAATTGCGGTATGAGCCTGGCAAGCCGCCGATATTAGCGGTGCGCATTCAAGAAATCTTCGGTCTGGAAGAGACGCCGCGCATCGCAGGCGGGCGAGTGCGGGTGTTGCTGCATTTGCTGGCGCCAAACTATCGACCACAGCAAGTGACCGAGGATCTCCGCAGTTTTTGGGAGAACACCTATCCGGTGGTTCGCAAAGAGCTGCGGGTCCGTTATCCTAAGCACGCTTGGCCAGAAGATCCGTGGACGGCCGAAGCGCAAAGCAGACCGCGTAGGAAGTAAGTGACTATGTCTCGTCAAATCATTCGACTCACTGAAGACTTCGTTCGTGAACGCCTGGCTGGCGATAGCAGTGGACACGATTGGCATCATGTCGATCGCGTCCGCCGAGGCGCCGTCATGATCGGCGCGGCGGAAGGAGCCGACTTGATACTCGTCGAACTTGCCGCGCTGTTACATGATGTTGCCGATTGGAAATTTCACGATGGCGACGACGAAGCTGGCCCGCGCGTTGCCGGCGAGTGGCTCGCCTCGCAAGGCGTCGAGAACGACGTGATTGAACATGTGCAAGCGATCATTCGCGAACTTTCCTTCAAAGGTGCCGGCGTCGCCACCTGTCCGACCACGTTAGAAGGCAAGGTCGTCCAAGATGCTGATCGCCTCGATGCTATCGGCGCGATCGGTGTCGCGCGCACCTTCGCTTACGGCGGCCATAAAGGGCAGCCGATGTACGATCCGCTCAAACAGCCGGTGATGCATGATTCTTTCAACGCCTATAAATCGAATCAAGGAACAACGATTAATCACTTCTATGAAAAGTTGCTGCTGCTCCAGGATCGCTTGAACACCTCCACCTCGCGGCAGATCGCCCGCTCGCGTCATCAGTTCATGGAGCAATTCCTCGCCCAGTTCTATCGCGAATGGAACGGCGACGACTATCGACCTGTATGTGGTTGAAAGTTCTGCGGTAGGCATTTCGGCTTGTCGATATCACCGTGGAACTCTTGTTTCCCATGGCATCGCCCAGTGCAAACCTTCAAATCACTCATCCGCGCACTCGCATTTGGCCGATGATTGCCTCATCACCCTGGGAGGATCGCTATGTACTGTTCGCATTGCGGCGCGAAGGCGGCCAATAAGTTTTGTGCCAATTGCGGCCAACCTCTAGATGGCCTACCTGCGAACAGTATTGCGTGCGTGGAGCCAGTTGCAGCAATGCTATCGGACTGGCGCGAGGAAACGCGCTACGACGAACTCTTACGGCACAGCGCCGTGCGCGAGCGCATCGAAGCCGCCGCAAGCGGTGCCAAAAAAGGAATGACCGGCGAAGCGTGGTTGGAACTATTCGACAAAGCTTACGAGCCGCTAGTGGGCATCAAACTTAGCACTGTCGCTAGCATCGTGAATCCGCTCTATGCCAGACTCGGCATTCAAACCGGCAAAGAGCGCAGCGAGTGGCTCGATTTGTCGATCGGCGTGGCGATAGTTAATGCGCTCTGTTCTCTGGCCCGATACAATCGGACGCTCAAAACCGTTCATCCCGCCAGCGATGGATGCGTGATTGAAGCCACGCTTCCGTCCGATATTTGGTCGTTTGCGGGCGACTTGATCATCACGATTCAGCAGCGCGGGACTGGCGCACAGATCGACGCCGCGACCAAAATCCCCGGACAGTTCTACGATTGGGGAAAAAGCGCAAAATGCCTCGAGCAACTCTTCGACGATCTGCGTGTCCGCTCCGAGGCCGCGTGATTCGCTACGACTGGCAAGCTATAACGATTGGAAAATGTTTGCCACTTCTACCGGAACTTCTGCTTTTTCCGGCCCTGACGGTACGATCCTAACTGTCAGACGGACTTTGCGGAATATGCCGCCAAGCCAGCAATGCCAGCACGCTCGCAGGGAGCCGCTGGGCAAGTGGCCAACATCTAGGGAGAGATGCTCATGCGATGGACTCTGCTCGCCGCGTTAACCATGCTGGTTTTCGCGTCGCCTGCCTTGGCTCAATTGCCATCACACCGCGCTGTCTATCAACCGCGCGTCAACCAAGGCTCATATCAATTTACCGCCCGCACGCAATCGCATGTATCCGCCACGATCGCGTCGCATGGTTATGGTGAGTACGGCGATGGCAGTGGCGGCTGCGCTTGTGGGCATCCACCGCGGATGGGACGCAATTGCTACCCCGGCATCTTCCCCGACTTGATCGACAACATTGAAGACGCCTTCATTTGCTTGATCCCCACGCGGGCGCATTGCTGTCCGTATCCCAAAGTCTGCGTGCCGACCAAGACCTACACGCCGCCGCTGTGCACGACCGGTTGCCAACCATCGTTGTTAGGTCGTTTGTTCCCTGGCAACAAGAGTTGTTGTAACAGCGGTTGCAGTAGCTGTACAACCAAACGCGTCGGTTGCGGCTGCACCACGAAAGCCGGGATGGAAGAAGAATACGAATTGCTCACGCCACCGCAGGCACCCGCCGCTTCGCCTTTTGGTGATGATCCGATCGATCCGCCGGCCGTTCGAGGTACGAATTCCAACAGCATGCGATTGGCTCCTAAGACAACGAGCACGTCACCCGGTTGGTATAAAACGGTTCGTCCCGAAGCCGCCACCTCGATTCCCGTTAGCCGTCCGGGCGTTATCGCCGTCGGAAACGCGACTCCCATCTCAATTCGTTAGAAGCCGTGCCATGGCTCCCGGTGAACACACCGGGGGCCAAGTTAACTTTGAGATCCTTGCGCAGATGTCGCACGATTCCTTTAGGCGTCCTAGGAACCATTGGGCATGAAAGTCTCGCTAGTCTTGCACCACCAAACGGGCCCAGACAGAATAGCCCCATGAGCAACGTGCAAGAATTTGGCGCCAAGGGCGATGGCAAGACCTACGATACCGCCGCCATCGAACATGCTGTGCGCGATGGGGATGGCGTACTCCATTTTCCGCCGGGGAATTACCTCCTCACCAAAACGATCGAATTGCCTTTGACGACGATAGGTCGATTGGCCATCGATGGTGCCGGTGGAACAGCGAAGATCATTATGGCTGGCTCTGGTCCAGCCTTTCATATCGTCGGCACGCATGACAAGTCCGCCGATCCTCAAGGCTTCCAGCCCGTCGTTTGGCAACGCGAGAGAATGCCGACGGTGCGCGACATCGAGATCGAGGGACGCCACGAACAGGCGAGTGGCTTCTTGCTCGAAGGAACCATACAGGCGACCTTCTCTGGTGTGCTCCTGCGCGAACTCCACGATGGCATTCGCGTCTTCGGGCGCTGCCGCAACTTGCTCATCTCGCATTGTCACATCTTTCATCTACGCAACATCGGCATTTATTTTGATCGCTTGAATTTGCATCAGGCCATCATCAGCGCCTCGCATATCAGCTACTGTGCGGCAGCAGGTATCAAGATTGCTGGAAGCGAAATTCGCAATTTGCAGATCACCGGCAACGACATCGAGTACAACTATTCCGACGGTACCCAAGGCTGCGCCGATATCGTGATCGATTGCACCGCGCCCCGTTCCACCGTGCGCGAGGGAACCATCGTTAGCAACACGATTCAGGCCCGCTATAGTCCAGGGGGCGCGAATGTTCGCATTGTCGGTTTTGGTGCCGACGCCAACCATCGCGCAGGCATGTTCACAATCACAGGCAATTTGATCGGTAGTCAGGAGACCAACGTGCATCTCGACGCTTGTCGCGGTGTGGTTCTCGGCGAAAACGTCATCTACAGTGGTCATAAACGAAACTTGCTCATCGAACGCTCGCGAAACGTTGTCATCGGACCCAACAGCTTCGATCACAACCCCGATTACGGCGAAAAGGAACTGGCGACCGGCATTCGGCTGTCCGCGAGTCGCGATATTCAAATCAGCGGTTGCTCGATACAGGATGCGCAGGCTGGTGAAAACACGGTGCTTGGCGCGATCAAGAGCGATAAGTTGGCACTATTGGAAATCGATCAGTGTCAACGCGTGAACGTGACCGGCTGCCAGTTCTTGGAAGGGACGCCACACGCTATCGCCGTGAATACCAGCGACGACATTGCGATCACCGGCTGCATGCTGATTGACGGCCGCAGCCCGACCGCGACGAAATCGCAAATCGCCTGGCGAGGACCGGGGCGCGGCAATCTCGTCAGTGCCTGTCGCATTGGCTCCGCAGTGGACAAGCCGACACAAATCGACCCCGCCTCTGGCGTTGAAATTAGCCTGCGGTGAACTCATAGCCGCAGTTGAACACGCCGGGGCTAATACAACATCCACTCATCCCCGAAATCCGTGCGCAGATTCACAAACCGAATTTTCGCCACGCGGGTGGAGACTTGGGGAAAGCAACTGTCGACGTACCCTTGTGCGGCGGCGTGTAAGGTGGTGCAACTGCCTGCTAGACCAGCCGACTTGAGCAGTACCAACTCGTGCGCGCCGAGCATCTCCGCCAAGTATGCGGCGATCGAATCGGTGGTGACTTCCCAAGTATGTGGCAGTTCTAGCGGTACACGGGCGGTGAGTTGCGGGTCGTTCAAGTGCGCGGCGATATCCAGCACCGAGAGCAACAATTGCCGCTGCGGTACGTCTTTGTTGCGCGAACGTGCCAGCGCGAGTAAGTATTCCAGCATCTTGCCCGTGGTGTGAAGCACGTCGATGCAGAGTCGATGCGAGCGAGCTTCGCCGAGGGATAGCAAGCGATCGTATTTGCGAATGGCGTCGGCTAAGTCACCGCCGCCAGCGACGAAATAGTTCGCGGCTGGAGGCTGCGCTTGCAGCCACTTCCACAAGCGATCGGGAAACTCCGGCCAGTCGAACAAGCTGCCGCCGACCTTTACCACACGCAGCGTCCGATGACTCATTGGCCGACCGCCTCGCGCGCCAGAATCGCCAGGGCATGCGCCGGCGCGCTACGCGAGATCGCCGCTTTCCATTCGCGGGCCAGCGAAATAATCGTCGGCGTGAGTTGTAAGGCTTCCAGCGCGCGCCGCGCGAGAAACTCGCCATGCCCGGAAAGAATGAAGGTGCTGGGAGCAACTGGCAGTCGCGCGATGACTTCTTTCAATGCGTCGGCGAGGACTTGCGTTTGTGCGTCGGCGATGTACTCGGCCATCTGCGCTGCGTCTCGATGATTGAACTCCTCATCGTCGGCGCAGATTAACCGTCCCAACCGAGAGCGCGCGGCGGATTTGGTTGCAGGGCGACCATCGGCGGTTCGTTTTTCGGAAGGGTCTTCCGGCAACTCGCCGAGGATCGTCCAAGCATCGCGCGTCGTGGAGAAGAACTCCAGCGCAATTGGACACTTCTGCCCGCGATAGGGAATCGAACGGACCAGCCCGCACAGCGGACTGCGTTCGACACCGCAATAGACCAACTCGCGAGACAGCAATCGATCGGTATCGGTGTTGCCCTGAGCGACCGGAACTCCATCGACGAGTGGAATCAGGTCGCTGGTGGTAGAGCCAATATCGATCAGCACGGCCGATCCGCTCTTGGCATAGCGCCCGCAGAATCGCGCCAATGCGTGCCAATTGCTGGCAGCGGCCAAGAGCGGCTTCATGATCGCGACTTGCGGCGAGACGAGCATTCCATCGGTGAGATAGACGCGTGTGTGGCGACCATCGGACGCGGCATGTACCGCTTTGAGGATATGTTGCACGCCGGCGGACTTGCTTTCAAAGCAATCGGCCAACTCGCCTGTCATGGTGACGGCCAAATGGTCGCAGGGCGGCGCTTCGGCGATGATCGTGCGTAACTCTTGCGCCAGGCGTTGTGGTTCTCGCCATAAGGCAAACGCATACGACTCCGCAAAGCCTTTGCCATCGGCCGCTTTCAGATTTGCGCCGCCAATATCCAGTGCCAACCAGTTCATACGATGTCCCATTGTCGCTATGTCGTTGTTCGCTCCGCGAACCACACGAAATTTACAGGCGTCTCGTTCGCGGAGCGAACAACGCCAAAGCTAAGATAATTGCACGATTTGCCCGTCGGTTGTGAATTGTACCCGGCGATCTTCAAACGTTAAATCGCAACTCTCGCCGCGCGCCACGGCGACCATCGCCTGGGCGAGGTTCTGCTTGCAAATCGCTCGCAGTCCGACATACGATGTGGTCATCCGCGGATTGACTTCGATCACAAAGTCGCTGCTGCCATCGGGCGCATCGCCAAGGATCAAATCGATGCCGTAATAGCCGATCGTCGCAGGTAAAGCGGCGATGACTTGCGCGGCCAGTTTGTGAGCGCGGGCGTTGAGCCCTTTTTCTAAGCGCGTCATGCCACCTTGGTAGCGAAACTTGAGGTCGTTCGAGAGCCATTGCAAACAGGCTGGCAAAATGACGTTGTGTTTTGGCCCAGCCAGCACCGAGACGCTGGCGGCCAACCCCGGGCAGTATCGCTCCAAACGCCAATCGGCGGCCGCGATGCGACGTTTGACGCGACCGTCGCGCGGTTCCTGCACGTAGATGACGGCGTCAGAACCGGCTCCATCGTCTCGTTTCAGCACGCCCGGATACGGAAAAACCGCTGGCAACTTATCGGCCCATCCGAGCGAGATGCCATGCGGGACAGGAACTCCGGCGGCCGTAAGACGTTCAGCCGTTTGATGCTTACTGGCGGTGATGCGAATGAATTCCGGAGATGGGCTGAGCAGTTTCCCTTCAAGCAAGCCCCATTTCACAGCCCAGTCTTCGAGATTGCCTTCAATCTCGGGGGCGATGATAAGGCCATAATCGACCTGGGGTGCCAAGGCGACACACTTGCGAAAAAGTTCCACAGGGCGATCGATGACGATTGTTTCAACGCCGGGGAGTTCGACCTTGCGCTTCACGCGGCGATCTTGGAAGATCGTGACGTGCGCTCCACGAATCGCGGAGAAATCGCTCGCCAGCGAGGAAAGCATTGTCTTCCCTTCGCGCAAGAGCGACGGGGGAGGGCGGCCTGTCGGATCGATCTTCCACCAACCGCCGCCGGAGACGAATTCAAAGAGGACGATGCGCATGGCTGCTATGATACCATGCGGTGGGAATAATGTGCGGAAGGGACACCCGCGCTCCGGGAGCGCGGGTGTCTCGTCCGCATTTCTTATGGTTCTAGAAAATCCCCAATTGATCCCTGGCTTCTTCCGTCATGCGATCGGGTGTCCAAGGTGGATCGAGAACGATCTTCACCTCGACTTCGCCGACTCCTTCGATCGCGCCGACTACTTGTTTGCTGTTGCCGACCAACTGCGGACCAGCGGGACACATCGGGCTGGTCATCGTCATATTGATCTTCACGTCTTGCTTTCCAGCCTCGTTGGGATCCAGCAGCGTCACTTCATAGATCAAGCCCAGGTCGACAATGTTGACGAAGAGTTCTGGGTCGATGACCTTTTTGAGTTCTTCGCGGACGGTATCTTCGGCGATTGGCATGGCTAGGTCTCGCTTTTCGTACGATGGATTTCCAAATTCGTCGCGACTCAGTCCTTGGAGGGATCTGGAGATCCATCCTACGAGAATCTGGGCTACTCTGGAGTCAGCTTAACGAATACTTGCCCTTCGAGCACGCGTACTTCGTGGACGACGGTGTCTTCTGTGGCCGGCATCGTCACAGCTTTGCCCGTGCGAATATCGAACTGGGCGAAGTGGCGCGGGCAAGCGATGGTGTGGTCGACCAATGCTCCTTCGCCTAACGGTCCGCCATCATGCGTGCAAACGTCGTCGATGCAAAAAAACTCGCCACCCACATGCAGCAGCACCACGACGCGATCGTTGATCTCCAGGAGTTGCTTACCAGGATCGGGGATGTCGGTCGTTTTGCAAACGGGAACGAATTCGGACATGGCTGTTTTTGAGTGGGGGAGGCAACTTGCCTGCCAGGAAGAAGAGTTAAAAGCGGCAGGCTGGAAACCTACCCCACGTTACACGTCGCGTACGCGGATGGCGAGGGCGTGGGACAGGGCCTCGCGCACGCTGTCGATGGTGATGCGATCAAAGACTTGTTGGAAGAAGCCGCTGACGATCACGCGCACTGCTTCCTTCCGAGTCAGACCACGCGATTGGGCGTAGAAGATGAGTTCTTCATCGACTTTGCCGCTGGTGGAACCGTGTGTGCAACGGACATCATCGGCGTTGATCTCCAGACCAGGGATCGAGTCGGCCCGCGACGTACCGGAGAGCAGTAAATTGTCGTTGCGCTGGTAGCCGTCCGTCTTCTGCGCGTTCTTGTCGACCTTAATCATGCCTCGCCAGACGGTGCGCGACTTGTCTTGCAGTGCGGCCTTGTACAAAAAATCGCTGGTACAGTGTTCGGCCACATGGTGCTGTAATGTATGATAAGCGACGTGTTGCTTGCCTTCGGTGAAGAGAACACCGTTCACTTGGCAACGTGCGCCTGCGCCGATCAGTTCGACGGTTTGATTCACCTTGGAAAGCTTGCCACCCAGCGCGGCGACCGTCCATTGCAAGTTGGCATCGCGATCGACATTCACCTTTTGATGGGC
>JBGSHH010000133.1:0-8529 GCA_041752355.1 Pirellulaceae bacterium
AGATTGCCGTTTCAATTCTTGCACCATACGCGACTATGGGCTGCGCTTAGGCGCGGATTCAGCTACTCATCTCGGTAGTCCGCCGCACCGATGTCAGGGCTTGGACTCTTCCTTTTCCTGAAGACCGTAGAGATTGAGCAGTCCGGCCATCTCAGCGTATTCGCGCAAATCGTTGGTGACTCCGACAATCTCCACCAGATACTTCTCTTCATTGCGATCGAAGCGATAGACGCGGCCTTTGCGAATCAGCACGCATTTCCCAACGATTGTCGGTGGCCCATCGTCTAGAGCTTTATCAAAACTGAAGTCCGCCTGACGTTTCTTATCGACGAAGAGTTCCTCTTCCTTTTTCCAGGTTACATCCGGCTCACGCAGATCGACGAAATCTTTAAGCTCACCCTTTCCGAGGTCCGCGATTTTGACCTCGCTTCCTTGGAGGAAACAACAAACAATGTCTCCCTTTTCGTCGCGGCTCAGCCACGACAGGGGGCGTCCTAATTGAGGCCCAAACTCTATACCGGCAAGGTTGCCAAACCAGCTAGTAAGATAGTTGGGTGTGGGGAAGCTGTACCGATGTGTGACCAAGTACGTTTCCTCCGCCTTCGCAGGATCAAATCGAGCACCGTCGAATTTGCAGAACTTCGCCACGGCATATCCGACCAAAGGCAGTTCCACCTTGGGTAGCGTGCGCGTCTCGCCTGCTACCACGGTGATGCGCTGGACATAGCGGTGGTGTTCCGGATAGAAACAATGAATCCCGTATTCGCCGGGAGGCACCGCGAATTCCAATATATTGTATTCGAGCCGGGTGAAGGGAATGTCGAGCGACTGATCGCGTTTTTTCGCGTCCAATACGCTCGGCCAAACTGTTTTAGGGGGAAGCATCATGACTACCAGGTTCGCTGAACCCTTCTCCAGTTGCTTGAGCGCATAGTCTGAGACCGGCAAACGCAACTTCGCAATGTCACCAAGCTTCGCATTCTGAAGCTGAAGGTCTTCGACCACGAGCAGTTCTGTTCCCGATGGGACCTTTAAGTCTAACGGCAGGCATTCACGATGACGGAATACCAATGGCTCGTCCATACGAGCAACGGCAATGAAATAGCCGTCTTTCATGATTTCGACATCGCTACGTATATCTTCCCACTTGATGTCGAATTCCCAACTCAACCTACCTATCACCAGTCGGAACCCGCCAGACTGCGTGAACCTAGAAGAAAACATCAGCTTTCCTAACAGTTCCTCGCTACGGTTCGGCCCAACTTGATGTTTATCCAGAAATTTACGCAGCTCTTTCGTTTCTGATTGTTGGTCGCTAAGCAGATCAGCGCTGATTGCGTATAGCGGGGCACCTGGCGTAGCTAGAGTAGCGTCAAGCAGTTCCGCTCGCGACTCGTAGGGCGCTAGACACAGCAAGACTCGGCGTCCAACCAGTGATGCGGCCTCTGTCGCCTTTGCATCGAAACTGCGAATGCGCCCGACATAGTTCAAAGGAATAGTCAGTTCCCTACCGGTCGGCTCCAATGTGACCGTCACGGTATTATCCTTGTTGATTCCCTTGATCCGAACCGAGTAGTAGCCCGGGTTCATCCGCTCTAAGTCGGAATATTTCGCGATTGGGCTAGGTGGACGTTTTCGTTGAGTGAGACTTTGAGGTGAGATCGGGGTGTTCGCTGTGGCCGTCCACCCGGGATAGCTTTTGACCGCTTTGTCATACGCGGCAGCCTTGTATTTATCGTCCGTTACAAGTGTGCGGTCCTCTTGCTTCACCCACTTGCCATTCACCTGCTTGAACACCCACACGGTGTATTGCCGTCGCTTTACATCCGGTTCATTTCCGTAGGCCGCATCATACTCGTCGGTCATCAAGGCGATAATGCCGGTGAACAATGCGAGGAAAAGGACTGCGCGTGTCATGGTTGCCTCTCGGAACATCTCGTGTACGGCAACTTCCCTTGGGTGTAGAGCTCGGAGATCCGATCCACGCTCATAATTCCTCATATCATACCCGGTTACGAGATTTGCGCCTGGGTGGGTTGCTAAAGAGTTATAGTCGGGCGGCGTAGGCCAAACATTCTAGTCTCCCACGCTATGGCTGATCTGTAGGTTCGGCAACGCTTGCTGCAAGTCGGCGATTCCACGGCGGGACACCTTATTTCGTGAGATATCCAGGAATTCCAACGCCTGGAGGTGCTTTAGCTCTCGCAAGCCTTCATCGGTAATCTTGGCGTCTGCCAGGTCAAGGAAACGAAGGTTCTTGAGATTCTTCAATTCCGTTAATCCGATATCGGTGATGTTGTCGCCTTCGAGTATCAGTTCCTGCAAGTTCTTTAGTTTCCCGATTTCAGCCAGTCCCTTGTCGGTGATCTTGGTACGAGCCAGTTTCAGCGAGGCCAGACTTTGCACTTCCACCAGTTGCTTCAATCCTGCGTCAGTGACATCCGATAAGCCGACTTCCAGCGATTGTAGGTTCTTGAGACCGCGCACTTCCACAAGCCCGGCGTCATTCATCTGCGTGGCCGAGAGCGACTGTAATCTACTAAGTTTCCCCAGGCCTCGTCCGGTCGCCGCGGTCATGCTGAGATCGAGTGTTTGCAGATCTTTCAGGGTTGTCAGTTCCTTCACGCCGGCATCCGTAACGTTAGTGTGGCGCAAGCTCAGTGACGCTAGATCGCGGATTTCAGCGAGTTCCGCCAGGTGGGCATCTCGCACCTTTGATTCGCCAAGATCGAGCGCATGCACACTCCGGAGTCCGTTCAGGCCGAGCCCGTTAATCCCTGTTCCACTCAAGTCGAGCGAGCGCATGCGGGGAAGATGCTTCAATTCGCCACCGGTCACTCGGGTACGGCGGAGACTAAGCTCTTGCAGGTTCTTAAGGTCCTTTAGCACAACAAGCCCTGCGTCGGTAACCTGCGTGCCCTCCAGGTTCAGCGACTGCAAGCTCGGCAGGTTGGCAAGTTCCTGAAGCCCTGCATCCGTAACTTGTGTGTAAGTGAGGTCCAACTTCTGAATGTTCTTGAGCTGCCGCAGATGCTTAAGGTCGGCGTCAGTCGCCTTGCCGGCCCCGCGAATGAAATTCCCGAATATCGACCGCGTGAGGTCCACGAAGCCGGATTCCGCGGGTAGCACTCCGGTTAGACTGACTTCGACAATGGGTTTTCCCTCCGCCAGCTCGTCGCGTCGGATAGTACCGCCGACCTTCGTAATCGCCTCGATCGCCTTGACTTCGTTTGCCTGATTGTCGGCAGTCGCGACAAATGAGACTTCGTCGCAGGCCGCAGTTGCATCTCGCCCGTTAACGAGGCCTAGGATAATTGCCATCAGTCCGGGCAAACTCAGGCAGATGAAACTGCCGCCATTTATCACGCAGTAGGATGGCGCGGCACCAAACAGGCGACGCACGCGGGCAAGGAGCGATCCGCCGCCAATATCGACCGCCTGCGCCGTACCCACTTCGCGCTCCTGCGGCCGTTCCTGACGTTTCACAAGTTCCTGTGCGAGCATTGCGTCGAGCAGTTTGACTGTGGTGGAGTAATTCATTCCGGCCTCGAGTCGCTGGTAGATATCAGGCACGAGGAGGGGCCTTGAGCTCCCACATAATGCCGAGGTTCTAGCTTGATGTCAGTCGGTCGTGTCGCTACATAAATAAGCCACTCTATTGCATTGCAAAGTTTGTGCCCAATTCCCGATTTCGCTCGAGACAGTGGGAAGTTGCGAACACTGGCTCAAAATCGAGGTATTTAACGAAGGCATTCTAAAACCGAGGGCTAAAGGTAAAGAGGGAGCTGGCGGGCCATTAAGCCAGATTGATCACCGGCTGGAATCGTTCCCTCGAATGAGCCGTAGTCGATGGGATGGATTTCCACATGGACAGCCAGCCGTTTATTGGCGGGTTCAAGGGATGGACCTTTTGGTACCGCCCAGCTTTTCAGCAACCCCGTTAGCTCTTAGCAACAATCGGAATGCAGATGACTCGCGGCATGCTTCTGTACAGTAAACGATCGAACTTGTCGTTTGGCGACCGCGCCGCGCGGTTCAGACGTGGTTTGAAAGTGCCGTTCTCGGTGAAATTCAGCGAGGCTCATGGCAGTGTGTTTGACATTTGTCACTTGTAGGTTTGCCTGGAAACTACCAAAGGTAAACTACCTGCCAGCACTGCGAGCATGACTACCGGTCATTCCGCTCGTGGAAACCTAAAGATAGATTTATAAGCCACTTACGATGAAAATGTCGGTGTGTCTAAGGCCGGTGTGAGGTGAGCCCCCTATTTCGGCGACTGAGGGCAATCTAGACGATCAGCGATTACAGAGGATCAGGTCAGCTTCTCGCTCAAGGACGCCTCCGCCGACAGACTCTTAAGCCCAAACGGACTCTCTCGCTGCCAATCGACATATGTGCCACAGTGGGGGGACGTCTCGCGCTCAATCTTCCGAAGTCTTCCGCCCCAGCGCTTGCTGTCCTCAAAGCACCCGAGGTAACTGTGTCCATCGTTCGCGGAGCGTTCCGCGAGAAGCGAAAATTCGAACAAGGACCAGGACCATGACGAAGAGGGCGGCTGGCAATAAAAAGACTGTGAATAAGGCGGCCGAGGCAACCACCGAAAAGCCCGCATCTCACCGTTGCCCCTGGTATGTCCCCAAGTCCCTTAAAGACTACAAAAAGGACCGTCCCATCGCTTCTATTGGAGGAGTTTGCCCCACCTTCAATCAGGAGACACTGGGATGGTTACCACAGCCAAGAAGCGAAAATCCACGGGTGCGAAAAAGCGATGCATTGGCAAGCCGACCGGACTGATCCAAGAGCGGGTCCAGGCCGTGGGGCCGGAGCACTTCGGCATCCTGGCGGTCGATTGCGCGAAACGCCGTTCCAAATGGATGTTGTGTAACTTCTACGGCCAGGTGATCGTCGAACCCACCGCGGTCGAGCATACCAACGGTGCCTTGCAGTTGATGACGCAAAGGGCCGCGGACGCTTTTGCACTCATTCGTCGAATCAATTTGCCGAAGCAATTTGAGTTTGAGGATCAGAATATGTATCACCCGATAGTTCGAGCGGTCGTCATTGTTTTCGTAATTCAAGTCGGAGGGGTGGCGGCAGAGGAGCATCCCATCGATCACGCCAAGACGACACTAAGAAGCACCAATTTGCCACCGAAGATAGCGCAGCGAGCAGAATTTCGCTTGGCTGAGTTTCCACCAGGATTCGACTGGAGCGAGCAAGCTCGGGTATCTAAGTTGTTTGCTGAACTTGGGAGTGATTCTCGTGAAAATCGTATGGATGACAGCTTTAAGTTGCTTACGGATGACAAGTACGCAATCACGCTAATCTATGACGATTATTTTGCGCGAAATTATTCCGTCAGTGAGTTAGTTCGAATGTATATCATCCATCGCTTAACGTCTCTCTACTCGCATTATGTGCCACTTGATGTTACGGGTAAACGTGTAAACATTGAGATCGCTTTCGGAGATCTCCGCGAATGGAAAGAACAACGTAAGGAAATGTCTTTAGTCGAACTGCAGATCGATCTTGCCAAATTCGCGATTGCGAAACTGGATTCCGATGACGACATCGATGCCGACCTAAGAGCAAACGCAAGGCGTAAAATGCTCGCGGCCATTGACAAAGCACAGAAGACCAAAATGGCCCTCTACCAACCATGGCGGCTAAACGGACTCAAGCCAGCGACTGAGGACGACGCCAATAGATTTAGGAGGTTGCTCGAATCTTGCGACGAAAAGGAATGTATCAATCAAGATCATGGCATTCGCTTGATGCTGTCGCGCAAATCGGCTTCGTTGATGCTAACACCCTCCAACGTGACAACGATCCCGGTATCGACGCCATAAAACCCTCTACATGCGGGCAGCATGTAGGTCCGAGAAGAAGAATTCCAACCTACGAGGTAGACGAAAACCAATAACCAACAATTTATGTGTTGACTCGCCCGGAGACGATCTCGACAATGAGGAACGGTTCGCGTCCCGCCGGATTTCCCACCTGCTGCCGAGTTTACTGATGGTTGATTCGTTCCAACTTCGCCGCACCTGTGCCGAGTTCCAACAGCGGGCACGCGCTAGTCGGCGAGGGTTCTTGAAGGCGGGCGTGCTTGGCACAGCCGGCCTGTCGTTGGCGGAACTCTTGCGACACGAAGCGAGCGCCGCTAGCGAAACGTCGGCGCTCGCCAAAGCCAAGCAAGGCAACTCCGTCATCATTTTGTGGATGCGCGGCGGGCCGAGTCATATCGATATGTGGGACCCCAAACCGGACGCGCAGGCGGAGATTCGCGGCGAGTTCGGCACGATCGATACCAATGTGCCTGGCATTCAATACACCGATATGTTGCCTATGTCCGCCAAGATGGCCGACAAAGTGGCGATCGTGCGGAGTTTGAATCACGAAGATGCTGGCCACTCCACCGGTGACCAGATTTGCTTCACGGGCTATGGCCCTGGTCGCAATCCCGATGAGAACGTGATGCCCAGTTGTGGCTCGATCGCGGCGGAGCAGTTGCAACATCTCACGCCGCAATTGCCTGCGTATGTGATGATTCCGCGGATGGTACCGGGGACGGGCTCGGCGCATTTGGGCGTGGCGTATAAGCCGTTTGAAACAGGTGCCGATCCGGCGAATGTCGGTCCGTTCAAGGTCGAGAACTTCGCCTTGGCGTCAGGCTTGTCGGTCGATCGGATTGGTGATCGGCAGCAGCTATTGTCGGGGTTGGATAAGCTGCGCCGCGATATCGACCAGTCCGGCGCGATGGAAGCCTTCGATCGGTTCGGTCAAAAGGCGTGGGATATTCTCTGCTCGCCTGCGGCGCAAAAGGCGTTCGATTTGGATGCCGAGCCACAAGCGATACGCGAGCGCTATGGCTTCATGCCCACATTTGATCCTGGCGATCCCACACGCTGCGGCGCGCCGAACTGGGCGCAGCGGATGCTACTGGCGCGACGGTTGGTGGAAGCTGGCGTGCGGATTGTCACCGTCGATTTGCGCTGGTGGGATACGCATGTGAAAGGCTTCGATTCGTTGCGTCGCGGGTTCTTGCCGCGCTGGGATCAAGCTTATACCGCGCTGGTCGAAGAGCTCTCGCAACGCGGTCTGATGGAGAAGACGCTGGTCGTCGCTTGGGGCGAGTTTGGCCGCACGCCGCGCGTGAACAAGGACGCCGGTCGCGATCATTATCCAAATGTGTTTAGCGCGGTGGTCTGTGGCGGCGGCGTGCAAGGTGGTCGCGTGGTGGGTTCCTCCGATGCGCAAGGGGCGTTCCCCAAAGACAATCCCAAATCGCCGCAAGACATGCTCGCCACGATCTATGCGCATCTCGGCGTGGATGCGAAGAAGCAATACCTCACGCCTGCCGGTCGGCCTGTTTCCGTGTTGCCGCACGGCAAGGTGATTAGCGAGCTGTTTTAATTGGTTGCTGCCATCTGCGTCGCGCAGTGGCGAAAGAAGTACCGTGAAAGAGAAGCGATCATTTACGGGACCGATCGTCGTAGCGCTGGCGCTGTTGTTGCTGCCGTGTTTGTACATGGGCACTTACGTGACAACGGTTGGACGCGATGCTGTTTCGATCAACAGCGGAATTCTCAGATTTAGGCCTGAGTATCGTATCGGCGGCGATGCGGCGAAAGTGACTTTTGCTCCGATTCATTGGCTTGATCGCCAGATTCGCAGGGGCTACTGGGAGGTGCAGTTACCCAACAATGGCGCAGTTTATGAGAGATTGCCTTATGACGTATTGCTATCACCCCCGGGCAAGAACTTTGTGGATGTGCCGCCGTGAGTCTTGCTAGCAACCTCGATGCTTTGTGCCGTTTCGTTCAATTTTTCCGATTATGCGGACGATGTAACCTTGCAGGCGAAGTTTTGGCGTTAGGTGCGTCCGCACTTTGTCGGCAGAGACATCCATCGGTGAGAAGGAACGACGCGATGCGTACAGCCATGCTGGCTTTGGTGATGTTGGCAACTTTGATTCCGAGCGTCGGATGCGTCGGTGCCCGCAGCGCGTGCAACAGTTGCCAAGGCTGCAACGGTAGCGGCCGCGGTTGCATTCGCAACGGCTTCTTCGCCCAATGCTTCGGTCCCGATCGTTTCGCGACACCAACGCAAGAAGGTGCCGGCGCTCCGCCATCGGCTCAAACCGCTTATCCGTATTACACCACGCGGGGCCCGCGCGACTTCTTGATGAGCAACCCCGACAGCATCGGGTATTAGTGGCGCATAGGTAGGATGGATTTCTCGAACCGGCAGCGAGTGGGTAGCGAACCCGTGCTGCGATGTCAGTAGCGCGAAGCACACGGCTCTCTAAAGCGAGCGAGAGGTGGGCAGGGAAACCCGTCCTTCGAGCACGTTTTTCTCGAATTCTCTGCAACCGTCAGCAAAATTCCGGGATAACCTTAGGTGGAAACCTTTTTCACCCCCGGAGATTCTGGCAATGCGTTTTGGATTAGGTCGAGTCAGGCGAGCGTTGGTGGCTGTTTCACTCTGCGGCGCGGTGCTGGCAAGTGTCGTTGCGCAAGCGGCCGA
>JBGSHH010000134.1:0-2545 GCA_041752355.1 Pirellulaceae bacterium
AAAAAGTGTTTGCGTCGCGGGAACCACTCGTATTGCGCCGCGCCGCTTGCCAGTTTGCCCGCGCCGCGCTGGCTGAATGTGATGACGTCGACCCGCGCGTAGTCAGCGCTTTGGAAACATTCCAGGCGTACTGCGAAGGTCAAGTGCCGTTTGATGAAGTGCGCAAACTGCGAGACGAGATGGAGGAACTCGCAAATGTAGCGGTTGACAGTGCGAATGAATTGCCGATCGGCGGCGAGGACATTCGTATTTTCACGACTCGGCTCCAAGCCGATGCGCGTGCCAGTGCGTATACCGCAGTCTTAGCCACCACATTGGAATCCGATTTGGCAGCACTCGCATGGTCGTATTCCGAGGGGATGGAAGCCATAGGCATCCGCGCGCTGATTGCGAAAGCCGAGTTGAGCGACCGCATTCTGAAGAGTATTTGGCAGTCGTAGAAGCCAGCTCGCCAGCAGAGCGCGCGGTGTGTAACGCCGGTATGGGAATGCACCGTTTCCTACGGCAGGTTGCATTCGTTACACTGGGGGTAGCCAACTGCCTGCTTTTCCCGCCGGAGCCCGCGCATGAATCACGAATCTCGTTCGTCCAATGGTGGCGCGATTGTAGCCGCGCTATTACTCTTGGCGCTCATTGTCCTGGTGGGCGCAGGGGTTGGCTTCTTCTTTGTGGGAAGTTCGCAAACCACCACGGTATTTCCCATGAGCAGTGGGCCTGTGGCCTCGGTAGTCGCCGATCCTATTCTCATCACGCCGCCTGCCGAAGTTCTCGCCACATTCCCGCTTGCCACGCTGGATATTAAAGACACGCTCGAAGCGCCGACGCTGGCCATCGATGCGCAAGGCGACTTGCTGCTGGCCTTCGCGTCGCAGACCAAAGCCGATGAGCGCACGCTCTACCTCGCCCAGACAACGAAAGCCGATGGCTATGCCTTCGCGCAGCCTGTCCAGCCGCGCGAACTCCGCCGCACTGCCATTTACACCTCCGTCAGTCAGATGCGGGGCAAAGAAGTCAAGCGCGCGCTGCGACTGGTGCCCCATCTGGCGACTAGCGGCGAGCGCGTGTTATTGAGTTGGATGGAACCCAATGCCGACAACACGACCGTCTTCTATCAAGTGGCTGAATCGACCGACGGCGGCGCGACCTTTGGCGAACCACTGCGCATGCATGCCAGCGATGGCGCGCGACCGACCTTCACCGCGCTCAACGCCGATGCCCAAGGCAATGTCGCCGCCAGTTGGCTCGACAATCGCGCAGGCATTCAACAACCATTCGCCAGCGTGCGCCTCGCAGGCGAAGCGGCCTTCAACACCGAGTCGCAAGTCTATGCTTCGCCGGAAGACAAAGGGGTTTGCCCTTGCTGTCCGACCGCGTCGCTGATCACGCCCGATGGCCGATTGATTGTGGCGTTTCGCAATCAGCTCGCAGGCTTTCGTGATATCTACGTCGTTGAGAGAAAGCTCACTGGTGACGAAGGCTTTGGCGAACCGCAGCGCGTGCTGGCCGATCCGACGTGGACGTTCGATGGCTGCCCGCACGATGGCCCTTCGCTGGCGACCGATGGCACCACGCTGTTTGTGGGTTGGATGGATGCCCATACCGGTTCGCCCCGTTGCTATGTCGCTTCGCGGCCGCTGGCGGGAGGCGCGTTCACTTCGCCGGAACAGCTTCCTGGCGATCCAGCTGGTTGCTTGCAACTGGCGATGGATAGCAGCGGCACGTTGCATGCGGTGTGGGAAGTGACGGTCGCCGATCTGGAAGTGGCATCTCAACCGGCCACGGCAGATGCCGCGCCGGCCCAGGAAGAAGCCGCAGCCAAAGAAGAAGCCGGCCACAAGCATGGTGCGCCAACGGGCAGCAGCAAAGCGATTTACTACGCTCAGCGTAATCAAGAGGGTTGGAACGAGGCGGTGCCACTGGCCCCGCGCGAGGGCGCGTTTCAATCGCGTGCGACGCTCGTCATCGCACCCTCATCGCAAGTGATCGTCGCTTGGAACGAACTCGACGAACAAGGCAAGCGGGTGGTGGTGGCCAAAGTGAATGCTTCCCATAGCTTTCGACGTTCCACGACGACGCGCGACGTAACGCCTATAACGGTTCCTCCGGCTAGCGAAGATTCTCTGCGTGCGGAGGAAGATGCGAGTCGATAACACCCAGGAAGCGTTCTCCGCTCAAGGAGCGAGTTTCGTTGCCGAAGGATTGGCCGAGTAGCGCCACCACTCGCTGGGTTGAAACACGGCATGAACTCCGCACATGATCTTTGGTCGCCGACGATCAATTCTATCTCGCCTGTGATTTTGGTGATCGATCACGATCCGCTGCTGCTGACGGGCATCGCGGCGGTGCTCGACATGCAAGGCTATGAGGTGCATATCGCACGCGATCCAGAAGGGGCGGTGAAAGCCGCCCGCAGTCTCGATCTGGATTTGATTCTGTGCGACGTGAATCTCGATAGCTACAGCGGCTTGGCACTTTGTCGCGAACTCCGCGAGGAGCATGGTCAGGCCGATGTGCCGGTGATGTTCACTTCGCAGAATCAACTGCC
>JBGSHH010000135.1:0-4647 GCA_041752355.1 Pirellulaceae bacterium
GTACGAATGGACCAGTGCGATTCAAGCAGATACTTTCATTCAAACCAACAAATCAAACACACCCGATGCGACACGCGCGGTAACGCCGACCAAAGGTCGCCAATAAAAAATTGGCTAGACCGAAGCTGTCATGCGTAAACTATCTCGTGATGGTAGTCTAATCGATTGAAGCAAGACTCTTCGCCAATCCTTAACAGTTCCAAGTTCGATTGATCCACCGCAGGTGATGCATCATGCCCCAGCGATTGATATTGCGTAATTTTCAGAGTCCGGGCGATGTGCTCATGCTCACGGCGGCAATACGCGATCTTCATCTGGCTTTCCCTGGTCGATTTCAGACAGATGTTCGCACGTCCGCAGGTCAAATCTGGGAGAATAACCCTTACGTGACCCGCCTCGATGAAGCCGACCCAAGCGTGCGCGTCATCGACATGCAGTACCCACTTGTCCATGAATCGAATCGTCGTCCTTATCACTTTCTCCATGGTTTCGTTCAGTTCCTTGAGCAAAACCTAAATCTTCGAATTCCATTGACGAACTTTCGCGCCGATATCCATCTGGCGGAAAAGGAGAAGTCATGGATGTCCCAGGTCGAAGAGACGGGATTCCCAGGGCCTTTCTGGATTATTATGGCGGGCGGAAAATTTGACTTCACGGCGAAGTGGTGGGATCCAGCAGGGTACCAAGCTGTTGTGGATCATTTTTCGGAACGGATTCAGTTTGTGCAATGCGGCGAGGCATCGCACTGGCATCCGCCGTTGCGAGGAGTTATCAACCTGATTGGGAAAACCGACATTCGTCAGTTCATTAGGTTGATGTATCACGCTGAGGGCGTGCTCTGCCCCGTAACATTCGCCATGCACCTAGCCGCGGCCGTAGAGTCAAAACCGGGCAGACCGCCAAACCGTCCTTGTGTCGTCGTGGCTGGTGGCCGCGAGCCGGCGCAGTGGGAGGCGTATCCCCACCACCAGTTCATCAGCACGAACGGAATGTTCGATTGTTGTGCGAGCGGCGGGTGCTGGAAGTCACGTTGTCAACTGGTCGGCGACGGGGACAGCAAAGACCGCGTTGAAGTCTGCACCTACCCAGAGCGAGTGTCGCAGGACGTAGTTATTCCTCGCTGCATGAAAATGATTACTCCGAGCGATGTTATCCGCCGCATTGAAATGTATTTCGAAGGCGGTATTCGAAATTTGTCCAACGTCTTTACAACGGCGTGATCTATGCAAACGTTCCAATCCTTAATTGAGCGGTCAGCAGGTCGATGCGTTTTGGTGATTGGCGATACGATCGTGGATCAATACATATGGGCGAAGGCTGACCGCGTAAGTCCAGAAGCGCCTGTCCTCGTTTTGCGCGCGGAACGGCGAGAATCATCGTTAGGGGGTTCCGCAGGCGTAGCGCAGTTGTTGCGAGGGTTTGGCGTCGCGACATCCTTAGCGAGTGTCGTTGGAGCTGATGACTCAGGCAGCATCGCACGTCGGCTATTGAATGAGAAGGACATCGAACACGACTTGTTGATCAATGATATTCATCGGCCGACGACTACCAAAGAGCGAATCATGGGGCGCTCACCTCACCGGCAGCCGCATCAGATTGTACGAGTGGACTGGGAATCGCAGCGCCCGCTGGACAATAATATTGCGAATGTGTTGATGGCCAGCGTGCTGTCGCGGCTCAAAGAATTCGCATGTGTCACGATTTCGGATTATGGGAAGGGAGTATGCACTCCACGACTCTTGTCGGCCGTCTTGCAGCGATGTCGTGAGAATAGTATTCCAACGATCGTCGACCCCACAAGTCGTGGGCCGCTCGATGTTTATCGCGGAGTGAGCGTGCTGAAGCTTAACCGCCTCCAGGCAGAACATGCTCTCGGTCGTCTCCTAGTGTCGCACCACGACGTTCTGGACGGCGCGGCGAACTTGCGGTCGAACCTTCGGTGTGAGGCCGTCGCCGTAACACTCGAAGAGGACGGGATCGCGCTCGCGACATCCGATGCCGTCGAGTTGTTCAGGACGACCGCGGTTAAGGTGTGCGACGTCACCGGCGCAGGCGACACGGTTCAGGCGGTATTTGCTCTTGGGTTGGCAAGTCGCGCTGACCTCCGGTTGATTACTTCCGTTGCCAACATCGCAGCTGGAATTCAAGTCGGCTCAACCGGTGTGTGCGAGATTTCGCCGAGTGACATCGACTGCCGCCTCTCAGCAAAATCAAGCAGACGAAACTGTAAAATTGTGGAGCTCGAAGCGTTAGCTAATATCTGCCATGACGCTCGGCGCACAGCACGCCGGATCGTATTCACCAATGGATGTTTCGACCTGTTGCACGCCGGGCACATACAGTACTTGCACGAGGCGGCCGATTGCGGCGACCTCCTGATTGTGGCCCTCAATAGCGACGCTAGCGTGCGACGGCAAAAAGGCGCGACGAGGCCGATCATTACCGCCTCGCAGCGTGCGGCAATCCTTTCCTCTCTGAGTTGCGTCGATTATGTCATTATCTTCGACGATGACACGCCGCATGCTCTGCTCCAAAGCCTTCAGCCCGACATTTTAGTGAAAGGTGGCGACTATGCCCTGTCCGGAGTCGTTGGCGCTGAGATCGTGGAATCATATGGGGGTGAAATCAAGGTTCTCTCTCACACGATTGGGATTTCGAGTACTTCGATCGTCAATCAGATTGTTCGTAGCAGCAATGCGTGACCGCTCGCTCCGTGAGCACGAAGAACGATCACGTCGTTGGCAGCATTAGTCTTGCCTCAGTTTTGTGAACTCAGAGGAGCGATGTATGCGAGTAGGTTTTTCGCATGGCCTAGGAGATTGCGCGTATTTTGCGCACCAGCTACCTCTTTATGTCCGGCGCAACCACAAGCTGACAGTGGCTTGTCATTCAGACAAAGCAATCCTGTTTAGGGCATCCGGTGTTGAAGTTACCAATGACTTCGAAGGCGCGCGTTCAGTACCTTGGAATCAGAGCACGGGACTCGATCGTATAGATCGCAATGCGGTGTGGATTGCCAACAAGCCGACGGTCAATCTGGGAATCTCACCGATGCCCTCGATTGGATCTCCTAGCGAACTGTGGCGAGAGTCGTGCGAGGTGCGACTCGACCTTCGACCGTACATATCACTCGAAGATTGGACTGCGGTGAAGTCGTTCTTGAGACTTCTGCCGCGCCCAGTTATTTTGCTGCATACTAAAGGAAATACATCGCAAGAGTCGAAAAGTTTATCCGACGAGCTAACTTTGAATCTCTACCGCTGTCTTCTGGATTCTACACAGGGATGTATTATTTTGCTTGACTGGGACAATCGCGTACCCAGGCTGGCAAGTTTCCGCGTGCGTCATTTGACCGATGACTGGGACCGTATCACCTTGTCGAGGCTAATGGCTTTGCTATACGAGGCTGATCTTATGATGGGTATTGACAGCGGGCCTCTTCATGCCGCGCGTTTCACGGATATTGCCGCTATTGGAATGTTCCCGAGTGTGGCGCATCATCCAGCCTTGTATTGCCTGCCGCGTTCACGCCAAGTAAATGTCGTTCCACACGACGGTTGCCACGATCTGAACAAGCGGTCGAGGATTGCATTTAATATTGTCGAGTCGCCCGGCAAGCACTTAAGTGCGGAGTTTCTTGCAACACTTGCCGCCCAGTCGCTCTCTGGAGCGCGATACTTAAGCGAGTCACACCTCGGGGCAGACATCCAGCTGCAACAATTCGTTCGCGACTGGGAACGCGGATATCCAAATGCGCTTTCGACTTATGTAGACCGGCATCAGAGCTATGATCGCCTGTTTGTGGAGATCAAGCGGCGCTTCATAGATCCAATCATTGTAGAGACAGGCTGCATTAGAGCGGAAGAGGACTGGCGGGGTGCCGGGTTCAGCACGTACTTGTTTGCAACACTTTTGCATCGCCGCGGTGGCAAGTTAGTTTCGCTTGACAATCGACAAGAGCATATCAACTTTGCTGCTAAAATGACTGGCGAAATGGGCTGCGTCAATTTTCGATGCGCCGATTCGGTCGAATGTCTTCGATCGTTCGACGGCCGCATCGATGTTCTAGTGTTGGATAGCCTAGACACGACGGTTGCTGGACACGCAGATCATGCGTTACTCGAACTGCAGGCAGCGCTTCCTTTTCTTCATCCCCAGTCCTTGGTACTGCTTGATGATACCGTATACAAATCCGGAGCATTTCACGGAAAGGGCGAGAAAGCAGTGCCTTGGCTCATTAGTAACGGGTGGAGGATCATGTATTCCGGCTACCAGACGCTGCTTGAGAGGACGTAGTCACTAATGATGACGGCGGCAGTACGCGATCTACATCTGGCTTTGCCACCCGCCTCGATGAATCGCGCGACACATCGCCCGGACTCTGAAAATTACGCAATATCAATCGCTGGGGCATGATGCATCACCTGCGGTGGATCAATCGAACTTGGAACTGTTAAGGATTGGCGAAGAGTCTTGCTTCAATCGATTAGACTACCATCACGAGACAGTTTACGCATGACAGCTTCGGTCTAGCCAATTTTTTATTGGCGACCTTTGGTCGGCGTTACCGCGCGTGTCGCATCGGGTGTGTTTGATTTGTTGGTTTGAATGAAAGTATCTGCTTGAATCGCACTGGTCCATTCGTAC
>JBGSHH010000136.1:0-7316 GCA_041752355.1 Pirellulaceae bacterium
ACGTGCGATTTTTCTTGATATCTTAAGCGACGCGATCCAAGCCCAGCGCGCCGCCGGGCGGGAGATGGTGGTGGTCTTTCCACACAACTGCCGGCAGGCGATTGCGAAGTGCCAAGTTCGCGCGGACGAACAAGCATCGTAGCAGCGATTCGCGTCAAGAAAACGATGCCTTGCGCGCGATCAACGGTGGGCCTCGATCGACTGCAAACGCGCACTTTCATCTTCGGTGGCCCGTAAGTCCTGGTACGATGCTGATGGGCGATCGATTCCGCACAGCAGCGCGCTGCGTTGTGGCAATCACGCTCAAATAAGATTTTCGGTCGAGATTCCCCCAGCTAAAAACAGTGAGACGCGGTGTGGCACGAAGGTTGCACCTATGCCATCTCGGCGCAATACCTAGGAGTTTATTCGATGAGTCAAATGGATCTGAAAGCTTACGGAATCACGGTCGCGGACATTCGGCGCAATGTGCCACCCTCGCAATTATACGAGGAGGCCATTCGTTTCGATGCAGGCACCCGTATCGCCGACAGCGGCGCGCTGGTGGCCTACTCCGGCATGAAGACCGGTCGTTCGCCGAAAGACAAACGAATCGTCAAGCATGGCGAGTCCGTGGACAACGTATGGTGGGGACCTGTCAACTTTCCGCTCGATCCGGCGAGCTTCGTTATCAATCGTGAGCGCGCGCTCGATTATCTCAACACGCGCGAGCGGCTGTATGTCTTCGATGGCTTCGCGGGATGGGCTCCGGAGCGCCGCATCAAGGTGCGCGTAATTTGCGCTCGCCCTTATCACGCGCTGTTCATGCATATCATGCTGATTCGTCCCAACAAGCAAGAGTTGGCGGACTTTGGCGAGCCAGAGTTTGTGATCCTCAATGCCGGCCAGTTCCCCGCCAATCGACATACCCCAGGCATGACCTCCAAGACCAGCGTCGATGTTGACTTCGAGGCAGGTGAAGTCGTGATCTTGGGAACCGAATATGCAGGGGAGATGAAGAAGGGTGTGTTCACCATCATGAACTACCTGATGCCCAAAGCGGGCGTCCTCTCGATGCACTGCTCCGCCACTGCGGACAAAGATACCGGGCGATCGTCGGTACTGTTTGGCCTGTCTGGCACCGGCAAAACGACTCTTTCCGCCGATCCCAAACGCTTGCTCATCGGCGACGACGAACATTGCTGGAGCGATAACGGCATTTTCAATATCGAAGGGGGTTGTTACGCGAAAGCCATCGATTTGACACCTGATTCCGAGCCGGACATTTTTCAGGCCTTGCGGTTTGGCGCGGTGCTGGAGAATGTCGTGGTGGATAACAGCGATGGGCATGTGGAGTTCAAGGATGCCAGCATCACGCAGAACACGCGCGGTGCGTATCCAATCGAGTTCATACGTAACGCGAAGATTCCTTGCGTCGCTGGACATCCCACCGATGTGATCTTCCTCACCTGCGATGCGTTTGGTGTCTTGCCGCCGGTCAGTCGACTGAACGCGGCGCAGGCCATGTACCATTTCATCAGCGGCTACACCGCGAAAGTCGCCGGTACCGAAATGGGTGTGACCGAGCCGCAGGCCACGTTTTCGCCTTGTTTTGGTGGTCCATTTCTCGTTTGGCATCCCAGCAAGTACGCCGAATTGCTGGCCCAAAAAATGAGTCAGCACAAGACGAATGTGTGGTTGGTCAACACCGGTTGGAGCGGTGGCGCCTATGGTACGGGACAGCGCATGAAGTTGAAGTTCACGCGGGCAATCATCGACGCCATTCACGCCGGTGATTTGGTCGATGCGCCAACCGCGCGCGATCCCGTGTTTGGTTTCGAAGTCGTGACGAAGTGTCCCCATGTTCCAAGTGAAATCTTGCTGCCGCGCGGCGCATGGAGCGATTCATCCGCATTCGACGCGACCGCCAGTAAACTAGCCAGGCTGTTTCAGGAAAACTTCAAGATCTATGCCGCGGGAGTATCCGCCGATGTCTTGGCGGCGCAACCCCAAGTGTGATTTCACCAGCCAATGATACTTACATCTGGGTTCGCACTTGCTTCGGCTTCGGCTTGAGCAACACAAGGTAAGTGAGTGCCATGAAGTCGTACATCGCGTGCGCAGTCATGGGTGCGAGCAAGTTGTTCGTATAGACCATCAGCAGACCTAAATAGATGCCGGTGAGCGTCGCCATGAAGGCGTATTCGCGATTGAGCCAATGGCAAACGCCAAAGATCAAACTGGCCGCGCCGATGCTGATCGCCAGAACGTACTCCGGCGCGAGTTGCGTGTTTGCCTGCAGCTCCGCCATCAGCCCGGCTTGAATCAGGCCGCGAAAGAACAACTCCTCGCCGAAGCCCGCCGCCACGGAAATTAACACGAACTCGCCAAGTCCCGATTGCGCGAACAGTGGCACCACCTCGCGCTCGACGGATCGTTTCAGCGGCACCAGAATCCAAGGTGGCCAGCGATCGAGGATCAACAGCGCAATGAATAGTGGTAGCGCGGCGAGCGCCCCTTGTCCGATCGCGATCAGATTGGCATTTAGCGCTTCCTGGCTCCACACGATGTTGCCCCAGGGGTTGTGTCCCCACCACGAGGCAATCAACAGCGCTAGCGCCACCAGGCCACCTTCGGTAGCCAGTGCCAACGCGGTAATCATCGAGGGTTGAGCGAGTCGTTCGTTCATCCCAGCTACTTTCCGCCAGCAACCATGCTGGTATGGTCCGATACTTCCGCGCAAAGTATCGAAATCTGTCAGCCCCTGACGTAAAAGCCGCAATCTATCCCAAAACCGCCCGCTTTGCATCCGAATATCACCGAACGATCCACTATTTTTCATAATTCCTACCGTATTTGCAATTACGGCGACCTTTCGTCGGTAAAGGAAATTTAGCAGCCGTTAACCCTCTCCAGCGGTAACTCCGCGATCACGCCCCATTCCGCGACCATCCCCCCGTCCCGCCAACAATTAACGCTCCCTTGGCCGCGCCAAGGTTCATTGACGATCCCCGCCACCGCTGCTAAACTCGCGGGTTTATCGTACCTTTCCGCGCCCTTAGTACGTACGCAGGGTTGCGCTTGAAACGATCTTTTCCATCTCCCCTTTGAAACTCGGCCACGCACGACAACCTCAGCAATAAAGGCAATGCACTCATGGCGAAAAAAGCAGCAGGCAAGTCCGGTGAATCCTCCGGGCGGATGACGTATTACTTTGGCAAGACCCGCACGGACGGCACCGGCGTCAGCAAGCAAATCCTGGGCGGCAAGGGAGCCAATCTCGCCGAAATGACCAGCATCGGCCTGCCGGTTCCGCCTGGCTTCACCATCACCACCGAGTGCTGCAATCTCTATTACAAGAACGGCCGCAAGCTCCCTCCCGGCTTGCTCGACGATGTGAAGAAGAACATCGCCATCATGGAGAAGGAACTCGGCAAGAAGTTCGGCGACGACAAGAACCCGCTCCTCGTCTCGGTTCGCTCCGGTGCCGCGCTCTCGATGCCCGGCATGATGAACACCATCCTTAACCTCGGTCTCACCGATGTCTCCACCGAAGGCCTCGCTAAAGCGACCAACAACGAGCGCTTCGCCTACGACGCTTACCGCCGTTTGATCAATATGTTCGGCGACGTCGTCATGGATGTTGGCCACCATCTTTACGAGCACGCCTTCGACGCCATCAAGAAGAAGTACAAAGCCAAACTCGATACCGATGTGCCGGCCGAAGGCCTCAAGGAACTCTGCAAGGCTTACAAGGAAGTCTACAAAAAGGCGACTGGCGAAGACTTCCCGCAAGATCCGCTGCACCAACTCGAAAAGGCCGTTGAAGCGGTCTTCGCTAGCTGGATGGGTGACAAAGCGGTGACCTATCGCGAAGTCGAGAACATTCGCGGATTGCTCGGCACCGCCGTCAATGTGCAGTCGATGGTCTATGGCAATATGGGCGACGATAGCGGCACCGGCGTCGCCTTCACGCGCGATCCCAACACCGGCGAAAACAAATTCTATGGCGACTTCCTCATCAACGCCCAAGGCGAAGACGTGGTTGCCGGCATTCGCACGCCGCAGAACGTCAACGAAATGCCCAAGTGGAACAAACCGGTCTACAAAGAACTGCTCGGCATCAAAGATATCCTCGAAAACCATTTCAAAGAAATGCAGGATATCGAGTTCACCATCGAAAAAGGCAAGCTCTTCATGCTGCAAACCCGCACCGGCAAACGTGCTGGCGGCGCGAGCTTGAAGATCGCCTGCGACTTGGTGAAGGAAAAACTGATCGACGAAGCCACCGCCATCAGCCGCATTCCCGCCGCTGACCTGTCGCAGGTGTTGCTCCCTTCGCTCGTTCCTTCGGCCCTCGAAGAAGCCCGCAAGGCTGGCAAGATGTTGACCACCGGCGTCAACGCTTCGCCCGGCGGCGCCGTCGGTAAGCTCGCTTTCACGGCTGAAGAAGCCATCGAACGTGCCAAGGCAGGCGAGAGAATCATTCTCTGCCGCAAAGAGACCAGCCCGGAAGATGTCGGCGGCATGCACAGCGCCGTCGGCATTTTGACCAGCACCGGTGGCGCAACGAGCCACGCCGCGGTGGTCGCGCGTGGTTGGGGTCGTTGCTGCGTTGTTGGCGCTGGCGCACTGCAAATCGATGAAAAAGGCAAGAAGGTCACCGTCAACGGCAAGACCCTCACCTCCAAGGACACCGTCACTCTCAACGGCACCACAGGCGAAGTCTTCGAAGGAACAATCGCCACGCAGGAAGCCAAGCTCAGCGGCGATTTCGGCAAGGTCATGGCGTGGGCCGATAAGTATCGCACGCTCAAGATTCGCACCAATGCCGACACGCCGGAAGACGCCGCGCGGGCTCGCGAGTTTGGTGCCGAAGGCATTGGCCTTTGTCGCACCGAGCACATGTTCTTCGAAGGAGATCGCATCCAACCGATGCGCGAAATGATCCTCGCCACCACGGTCGAAGATCGTAAAGCCGCGCTCGCGAAACTGCTCCCCTTTCAACGCGAAGACTTCATCGGCATCTTCACTGCCATGAAGGGCTTGCCGGTGACGATTCGCCTGCTCGATCCACCTTTGCACGAATTCCTCCCGCACGACGACAAGAACCAGAAGGAAATGGCCGACTTGCTCGGCGTGAAGCCGGCAGTGGTAAAGGCCCGCGTGCAACAACTGCACGAAGCCAATCCCATGCTCGGCCATCGCGGTTGCCGGTTGTGCGTGACCTATCCCGAAATCCTCGAGATGCAAGTCCGAGCGATTGTCGAGGCCGTCATCGCCTGCAAGAAGAAGAAGGTCGACGCCAAGGCGGAGATCATGATTCCTCTGGTCGGTCACGTGAACGAATTGAAGAGTCTGCGCAAGTTGACCGAGGAAACGATCGCCGCTGTCATGGCCGAGAAGAAAGTCGATACGCTCGACATTCTCATCGGCACCATGATCGAAGTACCGCGGGCCGCCCTCACCGCTGACGAGATCGCGACCGAAGCCGACTTCTTCAGCTTCGGCACTAACGACCTCACGCAGATGACGGTCGGCTTCTCGCGCGACGACATCAACAGCTTCTTGCCCGACTATCTCAACCAAGAGATCCTCCACATCGACCCGTTCCAATCGCTCGACGCCACCGGCGTGGGCCAACTCGTCGATATGGCGGTGACCAAGGGCCGCAAAGTGAAGAAGGATTTGAAACTCGGTATTTGCGGAGAGCATGGTGGCGATCCCGCTTCCGTCGGGTTCTGCCATACGGTCGGCCTCGACTACGTCTCCTGCTCGCCGTTCCGTGTCCCCATCGCTCGCCTCGCCGCCGCCCAGGCCGCGCTCAAAGCGAAGAAGTAAGCTGGGACTTCGGACATTCAAAATCTCAATCGCTGAAACGGGGGTCGCCTCATCGACCCCCGTTTTTTATGCGCGCTCCTGGGCAGACGCGCAGCCTTCGCATAAGCCGTTCGCCACCATCGCGGTTCTATTTTCCCTTGCTCCGACTCGCTCCCTCCGGTCCAATTTACTAGATCCCGGACGGTGTTATTTTTTGGTTCACATCTTGCATAATGTATTGATGCACAACGCTCTGCAGCGATACAAGAATGTGTCCGAGAAGCTTGGCGCTCTTGTAAATGCAAACTCTCGTTCTTGGACTTTTGCGTCCGGACCTGCGGCGACCGCTTCGGTCCACTTTACTAGATCCCGACGCGTGTTTTCTTTTTGTTTGCATTATCGCTAACGTATTTATTCAAAAGACTTTACGTAGATACAATAGTGAGTTCGCGAAGTTTGGCGCTCTCGTAAGAGTGAAAACTGCTTTTTTGAGCTTTGGCGTGAAGGCCCGCGCTGCGGCGAAGCAAGTCCCATCCCTAAGGCAACGACTCAAGCGATGGTCGTTTGCCACCCCGCAGTGTATAAACTGAGAGTACTGTTGTCAAGATGTATTTGCAATTTAGAGAGCAGTTCTTGTCATCTTTCCCGTCTCTGCCATAGAGCGGGGCGGAGCATTTGCACCTGAGGGGCTAAAAAGGACAGGCATAATCTATTGACATCCGATTCGCTTCGCAATAGAACTAACGCGAAATCGGGAAACGCGAGGAGAAACGGCGATGACGGTGGCGAGAAAAACGCTGGTGGATGTGAGTTTGACGCGGTATTACCACTGCATCTCGCGCTGCGTGCGCGGGGCGTTTCTGTGCGGCGCAGGCTTTGAACATCGCAAACAGTGGATCGAAGATCGTCTGGAGCTGCTCGCGGCGCAGTTCGCCCTCAGCGTCTGCGGTTTCGCCGTGATGGACAGTCATTTGCACGTGTTGCTGCGGCTCGATCCGACCGTCTCGAAAGACTGGACCGATGAAGAGATTGTGCGACGCTGGCTCGCTGTTTATCCGCCGCGGACGCTGAATTTTGATGATGCGGCTTGCGTGCGAATGTGGGTTGCGAATGAGTTGAAGCGCCCCAAGCAAGTCGCCGAGTATCGCCGCCGTTTGCAAGATCTCGGCTGGTTCATGAAGGCATTGAAAGAACCGTTGTCGCGCATGGCGAACAAAGAGGACGATTGCAAAGGCGCGTTTTGGGAAGGGCGATTCAAGTCGATCGCGATCCTTGACGAAGAGGCCTTGCTGGCGACATGCGCCTACATCGATCTGAATCCCGTCGCGGCTGGCATCGCGGCGACGCCTGAGACGAGTCCGCATACTTCCGTGCGTCAACGCGTGAAGCATGCCCAAGCCAAAGGCAAACTCGCGGCGCTCAAAGAAGCGGCCCGTGGTTCGGTCGCAGGCAGTCGCGCGGCAGGCAAGTTCGAAGAATCGCATTGGCTTTGCCCCGTGCAGGACGCGCGACGACAA